>CAZGED010000090.1:0-7213 GCA_964525085.1 uncultured Senimuribacter sp. | reverse complement strand
GATTTCGCCGCGGCGTATTCTTCCTGAATTTATCCCGCCGCTTTTGCCAGACTGTGGCGGGCATATTTCACTTTCCCGGGGCCATACTAAACTTGAAAGGGGAGTGAGAAATATGGAAATGAGCAAAATGATCAAAGACGCCGCGCTGATGGCCGCGGCCGGCACAGCAGGCTACTGCGCTTACAAGTGGATGTCTCCGGGGGACAAACAGAAGATCACCAGAGACATGCGCCGGACCATGGAGGATGTGGGCGACGTCCGCCACGATGTCAGCAGAATGGCAAGCACCATCAAAGATACGTTTTAAAGCTTAGCGGCGGTCAGAGCCGATCTTCCATTTGGCTATTCGGCCATTTGGCCATTTGACCATTCGGCGGTCCTTTCCTATAGGATGGCCGTGAAAACCGTAAAAAATACACGCGTGTCCCAGTGAGTCCATCACAGAGGGCCGCGTGTATTTTTTACGGGCGGGAACAGGATTGACTTTGAACGCCGGCGATGGTAGAATATAGGAAATTCAAAAAAGAAACGCGATGATGTACCGCCGGGTAGATGATGCAGCGTCCTTATTCCATTCCGCAGGCCTTAGAAGGAATGGGGGAGGGCGTTTTTTTTGGTCATGGTCCGCGCGCCCGCATACATCGCAGACAGGAGGAAGAACTATATGAATCTTATCGCCTATTGGTGGCCTGTGATCCTGGTGCTGGCGGCAAATACCGTCTACCACATCAGCTCAAAAGCCGTGCCGGCGGCCATGGACCCTTACGCGGCCGTGTTCTGCAACTACGTGGTGGCTATGGCGGCTTCCTTTGTTCTGTGGATGGTTCTGGGAAAAGACCACAGCCTTTCCCTTCAGCTGAGCAGGATCAATTGGGCGCCTGTCGTCATGGGTCTTTCCATCACCGCGGTGGAGATCTCCTTCGTGTTTATGTACAAGCTGGGCTGGAACATCAGCATCGGCTCTACCATCACTAATATAGCCATGGCCTTAGCCCTCGCCGTCATAGGCATCTTGTTCTATAAAGAGGTCGTCACCGCCCAGCAGATGATCGGCATCGGCCTGTGCCTGATAGGCTTGGTGGTCATGAACTGGAAATGATGTACACAGGTTTCCGCAGACTTGGACGCCGTCCCCGCAGATTCCTGATGAAAAATCTTCCCCTTTGTGGTATACTATACCCATGAAGAAACAAGAAATCAAGAAAAAGGCAATTGCCGAATACCAGCGGTGGCTTTCCGCCGCCGAAGATCCAGAAACGCGGGCCGGCCTGCGCGCTTTGGCCGACAGCGAGGACGAGCTGATCGACGCCTTCTGCGCCCACCTGAGATTCGGGACCTCCGGCATACGGGGGATTTTGGGCGTCGGCACCAACCGGATGAACGAGTACGTGGTGCGCCGGACGACCCAGGGCCTGGCGAACTATCTGAACCGGGCCTGCGACGGCCGGCCCAGGGTGGTCATCTCCTACGACAGCCGCCAGAAGTCAGACGTATTTGCCGTGGAGACAGCAAAGGTCCTGCGGGGCAACGACATTGAGGTGCATCTTTTTGCCCATCTGGCTCCGGTTTCCGTGCTGTCCTACGCCATCCGGGCTCTGGGCTGCGACATGGGCATCATGATCACTGCCAGCCATAACCCGAAGATCTTCAACGGCTACAAGGTCTACGGCAGCGACGGCTACCAGATCGTCGGCGATGTGCCCGGCGCTGTCCTGTCCGAAATCGACAAGCTGGACTTTTTCTCCGGCATCTGCCGGCGGGACGACGGCATTTTGACCGTGTCAGAGGATATATCAAAGGGTTTCTGCCGGGACGTGATCGCCATGTCCGGGGCACGTGACGTTTTGGGCGGTCACCTCAACGACCTGTCGGTGGTCTATACGCCGCTGAACGGCACGGGCAATCACTATGTGCGCAGGGTTTTAGACGGCATCGGATTTACCAATCTGACCATGGTAGACTGCCAGGAGCTGCCTGACCCCGAATTTGCCACCTGTCCCGCGCCCAATCCGGAAAAGATCACCGCGTACAACGAAGGATTCAAAACCCTGGACCAGGTGAAGGGCGATATCATCGTCGCCACGGATCCCGACTGCGACAGAGTCGGCGTCAGCATCTACCATGACGGCATGAAGGTGCTGCTGACGGGCAACCAGCTGGGCGTTTTGATGCTGGATTACCTGTGCCACGTGCGTCCGCCGAAAGAGAATCAGTTCATCATCAAGAGCATCGTTACCACCCCTTTGGCGGAAAAAATCGCGGAAAACTATGGCCTTCGGGTCGTCAACACCCTGACAGGCTTCAAATATATCGGAGAGATCATCACCAGGCTGGAACGGGAGGGCCGCCTCGACGAATACTATTTCGGCTTTGAGGAGAGCAACGGTTATCTGATGGACCCGTTCATCCGGGATAAGGACGGTGTCAGCTCCGCCATGCTGGCCGTAGAGGTGGCCGCGTGGTGCAGGGCCGCCGGAAAGGATTTGATCCAGCGGCTCCATGAGCTGTACGATCAGTACGGCGTGTGCAGGGACAAGACCTGGAGCTACTTCTTTGAAGGACCCTACGGCAAAATGGTCATGAGCGACGTGATGGAATACTTCCGCCGCGAACTGTCGGCGGGAAGCGTCATCGGAGGCAGAACCGTCGCATCCAGAACCGACTACATGGAAGAGACGGGACTGCCGAGGTCCAACGTGCTGGCATACAGCCTGGAAGGCGGAACACAAGTGATCATACGGCCGTCTGGGACCGAGGCCAAGATCAAGGTCTACGTCTTTGAGGCGGAGAACAGCGCCCGACTGCAGCGGGAGATCGAGGAGATCATGGAGAGGTTTCAAGAGACGCTGTGACGGGAGTTCGATCCGGATATAGGCTGAAAGCTGGACACATAGCCTTTTTTATGATAAAATATTAGATTATTGCAAGATATTTCAGGAGGAAATTCATATATGGAAAAACTAGGCTTAAATCAAATCCGCCAGATGTTCAGAGACTTCTATGTGAGCAAGGGTCATTATGCGGCAAAAAGCGCGTCCCTGATCCCGAGAAACGATAAGTCCCTGCTGATCATCAATTCCGGCATGGCGCCGCTGAAACCGTACTTTGCGGGCCTGGAGACGCCGCCGTCCAAGCGGATGACAACCTGTCAGAAGTGCATCAGAACCGGCGATATCGACAATGTAGGCGTTACGTCCAGACACGGCACCTTTTTTGAGATGCTGGGCAACTTCTCCTTCGGGGACTATTTTAAGGAAGAGTCTCTGAACTGGGGCTGGGAGTTCATCACAGAGCATCTGAAGATGCCGGTAGACAAGCTTTGGGCGACGGTCTATGAGGACGATGACCAGGCCGTAGAGATCTGGAAGAAGATCGGCATGCCGGAGGAACGCATTGTCAGACTGGGCAAGGACGACAATTTCTGGGAAATCGGACTGGGTCCTTGCGGACCGTGTTCCGAGATCTATTTTGACAGAGGCGAGGAGTATGGATGCGGCGACCCGGACTGCAAGCCGGGCTGTGACTGCGACCGGTATCTGGAATTCTGGAACCACGTATTTACCCAGTTTTCCAAGGAAGAGGACGGAAGCTACAGCGACTTGGAGCATCCGAACATCGACACGGGCATGGGCCTCGAAAGAATCGCCTGCATCATGCAGGGCGTGGATTCCATCTTTGACGTAGACACTATCCGCCACATTCTGGAAGGCGTGGTGGAGGCCAGCGGCGTGGAATACAAAGACGGAGCGGCTAAAACAGACGTATCCATCAGAATCATTACAGACCACCTGCGCTCCATGGTGTTCATGATCGCAGACGGCATTATTCCTTCCAATGAAGGCAGAGGCTATGTGCTGAGAAGGCTGATCCGCAGAGCGGCAAGACATGGCAAGATCCTGGGTATTCAGGGCAAGTTCCTGGTGGAGCTGTCAAACCGGGTTATCGAAGTGTCCGGAGAGGCCTATCCTGAACTGGTGGAAAAAAAGGACTACATTCAGAAGATCATCTCCGTAGAAGAAGAGAAGTTCGCCGCCACCATCGATCAGGGAACCAGCATCATTCACGAGTACGTGGAGGACCTGAAAAAGACGGGAAAAACAGTATTAGAGGGTGAGAAGGTCTTTAAACTGTACGATACCTTCGGATTTCCGCTGGAGCTGACTATGGAAATTCTGGCAGAGGAAGGCTGCAGCGCAGACGAAGAAGGCTTCCAGAGGAACATGCAGAGGCAGAAGGAAATGGCCAGAGCCGGCAGAAAGTCTACCGAGGGAGAAGCGTGGAAGGAAGCCGTCGGACCGGCAGATCTGCCGGAAACCGTATTCACCGGCTATGACCGGACCGAGGATACGGCGACGGTTTTGGCGGTATTTACGGAAGCGGGAGAGACCGAGGCGGCGGAGACTTACCAGAATGCCGTCATCTATCTGGACAAAACCCCGTTCTACGCGGAGGGCGGCGGACAGGCTTGCGATAACGGTTTTATGTCAACCAAAGACTGCCATGCCAAGGTAATCTCTGTGGAGAAGTCCGGCGGCGTGTTCGCCCATAAGGTGCTGATCGAGAAGGGAAGACTGGCCAAGGGCGATACCGTAGAGTGCGGCGTCAATCTCTACCGCCGGAATGCCTGCGCAAGAAACCACACTGCGACACATCTGCTGCAGAAAGCCCTGCAGAGCGTGGTCGGCAGCCACGTACAGCAGGCGGGTTCCAGCGTCAGCGACGAATCGCTTCGCTTCGACTTCAACCACTTTGAGGCAGTCACGGCGGATCAACTGGAACAGATCGAGCAGCTGGTCAACCAGAAGATCGTAGAGTTCCTGCCGGTGAAGGCGTCGGAGATGTCTATGGAGGAAGCACAGGCCATGGGCGCCATGGCCCTCTTCGGAGAGAAATACGGCGACCGGGTCAGAGTGGTCAACGCGGGAGACTGGAGCATCGAGCTGTGCGGCGGCACCCATGTCGCCAACACCGGACAGATCGGCGTATTCAAGATCACCAGCGAATCCGGCGTGGCTTCCGGCGTCAGAAGAATCGAAGCGGTTACCGGTACCGGCGTCCTGCTGGCGGCCATCGCGGCGGAGGATACGATCAAAGAGACCGCCGGCGCGCTGAAGACCAACACGTCTACGGTGGTTCAGAAGGCTTCTTCCGTGTTGGAAGAGCTGAAGGAGACCAAGAAGGAGCTGGAAGAGTTCAAAAAGGCTGCCATGGGCAGCGAAGTGGACGAAATGGTGAAATCCGCGAAAGAAATTGGCGATATCAGGCTTGTAACCAGGGAATTTAAGGATTATAATATAAATGACCTGAGAAATCTGTCCGACGATGTAAAGGCAGAGCATAAGGGAATCGTCATGGTATTTGCCACCGTCAACGGTCCGAAGGTAACCTTCCTCGTATCCGTGACGGACGACCTTCTGGAAAAGGGCGTCCACGCGGGCAAGATGATCAAAGAGATCGCGGCGGCCTGCGGCGGAGGCGGCGGCGGAAAGGCAGACATGGCCCAGGCCGGCGCCAAGGACCCGTCAAAGATTTCTGACGCATTTCGGGTTGCAGAAGAACTCTTATCATAGTATACTATAAAAAAGAGACAGGAGAAAAGGAGGTCGTTATCATGGAGAGAAAGACAATTATGTTCGACGCGGCAAAGACCCAGCAGAAGACTACGAAAGAAGTACTGGAAACGGTTTATGCGGCTTTGGAAGAAAGAGGTTACAATGGTATCGACCAGATGGTTGGATACATTCTTTCGGGTGACCCTTCCTATATCACCAGTCACAACAATGCGCGAACCATGATCAGCCGCATTGACAGAGACGATCTGGTGGAGGAGATTCTGAAGGATTATTTGAGAAAATAGGAAAAACGCAAAGTAACGGCAGGCTGTATTTCACCTGCCGTTTTCTTTGAGAGGCGAGATATTTTGTATCAATTCGTATCAAGAGGAGTTTTATGAGAAAGATTGCACTGGACGTAGGAGATAAGACAGTAGGAATTGCCCTCAGCGACGCTTTGTGCATTACCGCCCAGGGCCTGATGACGCTGAAGCGGGTAGGTATCCGAAAGGATACCGGCAAGATTCTGGACCTGGTAAAGGAATACGACTGTGATACCATCGTTATCGGCCTGCCTAAAAAGCTGGACGGTACCGACAGTATCCAGACGGAAAAGGTCTATGCCTTTCGCACCATGCTGGAGAACAAGATGCGCAGCACCGGCATGAAAGGAATCCAGGTGGTGTGGCAGGACGAGCGCCTGACCACGGTCATGGCGGAGAAGGTTCTCATCGACGCCGACGTCAGCCGCAGAAAACGGAAAGAGGTCATCGACAAGCAGGCCGCCGTTCTGATCATGCAGAGCTATCTGGACGCGCTGGCCATGAAAAACCGCCGCCGGGAGCAGACTGCGGAGGCCGAAGAAGCCGAAAGCAACGAGGACGAATAATAATACGCATACATGCAGAAAATATTCGTGTTTTCGACGGATTTTGCCGTTTTTCTGGAGAAAAATTCGTCAAAAATCGGTTTTTTTCTGAACAAATATTGACACTCGGCACAGATGTGATAAAGTTTTATCGGAGCAATTTTGATTACAAATTTGGAGGTAACGATAGATGAAAAAAATTGGGATCATCATGGGAAGCGACAGCGATCTTCCAGTGGTTGAAAAGGCCATGAACACCCTGGATGAATTCGGCGTCCCGTATGAAGTACACGTATATTCCGCCCACCGGACGCCGGCAGAAGCGAAGACTTTCGCCGAGCAGGCCAGAGAGAACGGTTTTGGAGCCATCATCGCGGCGGCGGGTAAAGCGGCGCATCTGGCTGGGTCCATCGCAGCCGGCACCACGCTGCCGGTCATCGGTATTCCGGTAAAGTCGTCCACCCTGGACGGCCTCGACGCACTGCTGTCCACCGTACAGATGCCGGGCGGTATCCCTGTAGCGACCGTCGCCATCGACGGCGCGCAGAACGCGGCCCTGCTGGCCATCCAGATGCTGGGCATCGAGGACGGCGGGATCGCGGACAAGCTGGACGCGCAGCGAAAAGCCGCAGCCGAAAAGGTCCTGTCAAAGAACCGGGCCGTAGAAGAAAAATACAACAGATAAAAATTTTGTTAAATCATTACTATAACAATATCAAAGAGTGAGAGGTAAGAAACATGAGCGTAGAAAAAACAGTACAGTTATACGAAGGTAAAGCGAAGAAGGTATTTG
>CAZGED010000089.1:0-7226 GCA_964525085.1 uncultured Senimuribacter sp. | reverse complement strand
TCAGCCGCCGTGGAGAAGATCTGGCTCTTCTTTGTAGGAATCGTCGTATTTCTCTCGATCAGTTTCGTGGCGACACCACCCAGCGTCTCGATGGACAGAGACAGCGGGGTAACATCCAGCAGCAGTACGTCATTGACCTCGCCGGTCAGTACGCCGGCCTGGATCGCCGCACCGATGGATACACATTCGTCAGGATTGATGCCCTTGAACGGCTCTTTGCCGGTCACTCTCTTCACGGCATCCTGTACAGCCGGAATTCTGGTGGAACCACCGACCAGGATGACCTTCGCGATATCGCCGTTGGTAACGCCCGCATCAGCCATGGCCTTCTTCATCGGGTCAATGGTTTTATTTACCAGATTAGCCGTCAACTGGTCGAATTTTGCTCTGGTCAGGTCCATGTTCATGTGGAGCGGACCGTCCGCCGTCACCGTGATGAACGGCAGGTTGATGTTGGTCGTCTGGGCACTGGAAAGCTCTTTCTTCGCCTTCTCCGCGGCCTCCTTCAGTCTCTGCAGGGCCATCTTGTCGTTTCTCAGGTCTACGCCGTTTTCCTTGGCAAAGCTGTCCGCCAGGAAATTCATGACCGCATTGTCAAAGTCGTCGCCGCCCAAGTGGGTGTCGCCGTTGGTGGCCAATACCTCAAATACCCCATCGCCCAGTTCCAGAACGGACACATCAAAGGTGCCGCCGCCCAAGTCATATACCAGGATCTTGTGGGACCCTTCTTCCTTGTCCAGACCATAAGCCAGGGAAGCCGCCGTCGGCTCGTTGATGATTCTCTTCACATCCAGGCCCGCGATCTTGCCGGCGTCCTTGGTCGCCTGCTTCTGGGCGTCGGAGAAGTAAGCCGGAACCGTGATAACCGCTTCGGTCACCTTTTCTCCCAGATAGCTTTCCGCATCCGCCTTCAGCTTCGACAGAATCATTGCGGAAATGTCCTGCGGCGTGTATTTCTTGCCGTCGATCTCCACGGTGTAATCCTCGCCCATGTGTCTCTTGATGGAAGAGATGGTTCTCTCCGGGTTGGTTACCGCCTGCCTCTTGGCTGTCTCGCCTACCAGTCTCTCGCCGTTCTTCGCAAATCCGACAACAGACGGGGTGGTCCTGTTGCCTTCCGCGTTAGCGATCACGACCGGATCGCCGCCTTCCAATACGGATACGCAGCTGTTTGTTGTTCCTAAATCTATACCGATTACTTTTGCCATTTTAAATTCCTCCTTTGAATATACCATTTTGATGATCGGCCTGGGCCTTTTGCGGCAATACGCAAAACCTCCAGGCTTAATTGTTTACTTTTACCATGGAAGGTCTGATGACCTTTTTATTGAGTAAATACCCCTTCTGCATGACTTCGGTCACCTTGCCGCTCTCATAGTCGGCATTGTCCTCCATCATAACTGCGTTGTGGAAATTAGGATCAAAGTCCTGTCCAAGCGCATCTATTTCCTCCAGCCCTGCTTTCTCAAGCACCCCGGTGAGCTGTTTGAAAATCATTCTCATGCCTTCGGCGAAGCTTTCGTCTGCCGCCTCGTGGATCAAAGCCCGCTCAAAGCTGTCGATGACATCCAGCAGCTGGGTCACCAGTTTTTCATTGGCGTAGGCGTAGATATCGCCTTTTTCCTTCTCGGCTCTCCTCTTGTAGTTCTGGAAATCCGCCATAAGCCGCAGATACTTGGTGTTCAGCGCTTCGTCTTCTTCTTTTTCTTTCTTTTTCTGGTCGTCCTGCTGTGGATTCCGGCTCTCATCGCCGTCCGAAGGACTTTCTTCCCCGGCGGGATCCGCTTGCTTTGCTTCCGCCGCACCGTCAGCCGTTTCCTCTTCGACCGTCTCTGCCTCCTCCGTCTCTTTCACATCGTCGTTCCGCTCTTCTTCCAAATTTACCTTTTTTTCTTCGTTACTCACGATCCTTTTCACCGCCTTCTAATTGAAATGCATTGCTCAGGTTTTCTGTCAAATATTCTATGATCGAAGTGATCTCACCGTATTTCATACGGGTCGGACCGATAACACCGATCTTGCCCACCAGCTTGCCGTCTACATGATAGGTTGCCGTAATCACGGAACAATCATTCATCAAATCGTCGGCATTTTCATCGCCGATGGTAACGATGACACCGTCTTCCCTCTCGATGAGCTTCTTCGTAAAGTCTTCCTTCTTATTGAGCAGTGACAGGAAGCTTCTCGCCTTCTCCAAATCGCTGTACTCGGGAATGTCGAAGATGTTGGTCAAGCCGTCCATGTAGAGATTGACGTTGAGCATCTCCTCCAGCGTCCGCAGGAAGTTCGGCATGATATTCTCCGCCAGCTTGCTCATCGCTTCTATATCGGATTCAAAGCTGGCGATGATATGATTCCGAAGGACGTCGGTAATCTTCTTGCCGTTGTAGTTATAGGTCATGTTCTTCGCCAGAAGCTGCAGACCTTCTTCCGTATAAGGAACCCGCATCCGCAGGGCCGTATTGGAAATCTTGCCGCTCTCCGATACGATCATCAGTACCACGGTATTCTCATCTACCGGCAGCAGATTGATGAACTTCAGCGTATCTTCGTTCTTGGTCGGCGTCATGGCGAAGGATGTCAGGTTGGTGATCTCAGACAACAGCTTCGCCGCGTGTCTGATGGTCTCGTCAAATTCATTGACGTTGGCTCTGAGCCGCTCTGCGATCAAATTCTTCTCCGTCTGGGAAAGCTCGTGCTTCTCCATCAGGCTGTTTACATACAATCTATAGGCCTTATCTGAAGGCACCCGCCCCGCAGAAGTGTGCGGATGGGTCAGATACCCCATTTCCTCCAGGTCACTCATCTCGTTTCTGATTGTCGCCGGGCTGATGCCCAGTTCAAATTTTTTGGAAAGGGTCCGCGAACCAACAGGCTCTGCAGACAGAACATAATCCCTGATGATCGCCTGCAAGATCTTCAATTTTCTTTCTGTTAATTCCATAGCTTTCACTCCTTATTAGCACTCACTCGCTTCGAGTGCTAATCGCTATATATAATTTACTACGGGACGGCAGGAATGTCAACAGTATTTTCAAATATTTTTTTGTATTTTTCGTGATGGATTCGCACTGTCAGGAAGCGCGGCAGCGGCGGTCGTGCCAGAGAACATATGACGGTCAAAAACAGCCTTGCCCGCGCCGTACTTTTGTGATACGCTTTTGACAAGGGCAAATCACAGACGAGGAAGACATGGCCAGGCATGGCTCCCTTTGTTCACACAGGAGGAATATATAAGATGTTAGAAAAATCAAAAGCGCTGCTCGAAGAGTCCCGCAAGCGCCGCTCCTATCGGTCCTTTCTGCCGGACCCAATCGACATGGAAGTGATCAAAAACTGTGTATTGACGGCCGGAACCGCGCCAAACGGTGCGGACAAGCAGCCGTGGCACTTCTCCATCGTCACCGACCCGGACATGAAGCGCCGTATTCGGGAGGAATCTGAAAAGGTGGAAAGGAGGTTCTACGACGACATGATCACAAACGAATGGCGTTCTGATCTGGCAAAGCTGTCTGTCAACTATGAGAAACCGTTCCTGACTCAGGCGCCGTGCCTCATCGTTATCTTCAAGGAGCAGTACCGGGTTTTAGAAGATGGAACAAAGGATAAAAATTACTACGTCAATGAATCCGTCGGCATCTCCATCGGATTCCTGATCCACGCGCTCCACAACGCCGGGCTTGCCAGCCTGACCTATACGCCGGCTCCGCCGACCTTCCTCAGAGAACTGCTGGGCCGCCCGGAAGGCGAGGTTCCCGTCATGGTTCTGGTCGTGGGAAAACCGGATCCTAATTACCAGCTGCCGAAGCTGAAGAAGAAGACATTTGAAGAGATCGCGGAGATCATTTAAACTGATACTTCAAAGCGAGACCGACCCAGGCACGAAATGCCTGCCGAAGGTCCCGCCTTTTTCATTCTTCTTTAAATTTCACAAAGTCCGTTTTCGCTGAGTCCTGTTATTTTGCCCCTGTTTGTTTCTTTCCGCGTCAGCGCACCCTTTCTGATAAAATCACCTGTCATTTTATAATGCCGAGCTTTCCTGGCGTTTTTTTGAACATTTTCGACGAGGGCGGAATAAAAATTCTAAAAAGCTAATAAAAATTCCTGCCTGTCAGAAAGCCCCCTCCTCACACCCAAAGGGGGGTATTGCCGCAGCGGCGCTTTTGCCTAAACTTACAGATTACAAAAAAGCCCTAAAAAGCTACAAAAAAATACTAAAGATCGACAAGGGGGTTGACATGGACCTGCTCAGTGGAGTATACTCGGCCTGCCATCGCGATTGGAAGAAACTGTGAAGTAAAACGCAGCAGCTTGACGGCGGAGGGTCCTGAACATGTATCGTTTCCGAATGAATATACAGGTTGACGGCACGCCTCCGCCCGCTGTATAATCAAAGAAAGGGGAGAGATACTTTTGTATCCAGAAGAAAACAAGATAAACCTGAGAGAAGAGAACACGCTGTCAAAGGCTGTGCGCCTGGCAAAGAATAAGGCTGCCTACGATGCCGCCTGCAAACGGATTTTGGCGGAAAAGCGGATCCTGGCATGGATCATGAAGGAATGTGTGGAAGAATACCGAGACTGTTCCCTGGAAGAGATCGAAACCAAGTACATAGAGGGAACGCCTCAGCTCGGAGAGGTGGGCGTGCTGCCGGACGAAGCCGGCGACGTTCCTTCCGTACCGCCTGTGATCCGCGGAGAGCAAAGTGAAGACAGTACGCTGACAGAGGGTACCGTGGTTTACGACATACGATTTCGGGCCATCGCTCCCCGGGAAAATGGCTGCATCACTCTGCTGATCAATGTAGAGGGGCAGAAGGACTATGCACCCGGTTATCCGCTGCCGAAGCGGGGCATCTACTACTGCAGCAGAATGATCTCGTCCCAATATGGAACCGAGTTCACCCACGCCCAGTATGAAAAGATCAAGAAGGTATACAGCATATGGATCTGTCTGGATCCGCCGAAGCATCGGCAGAACACCATCACGCGCTACAGGCTGCAGGAAGAAAACCTGGTGGGCGCCGTGAAGGAGCCGAGAGAGAATTACGACCTGATGACGCTGGTCATGGTCTGCCTGGGAGACAAGGAAAAAGGCGGGAGCAGGCTTCTGCAGATGCTGGATGTGCTGTTCTCGAGAAGGCGGACCCAAAGTGAGAAACGAAAGGTTCTGGAAGGAGAATTCAACCTGCCTATGACGCAGGAATTAAGCGAGGAGGTGTCGAAAATGTGCAATTTCAGCGATGTTGTAGAACGTGAAGCGACAGAGAGAGGCCTGGCGAAGGGTATGGAGCAGGGCTTGAAAGAAGGCATGGAACAAGGGATGAAAGAAGGTTTGAAAGAAGGTTTGAAAGAAGGTCTTGAAAAAGGCCGTCAGGAAGAGAAACTGACAACTGCCCGCCACATGAAGGCAGACAATCTGGACATCGATTTGATCTGCAGGTATACAGGATTGGAACGATCCGTAGTCGAAAAAATATAACAGATATATATCAACTGGCTGTCCTAAAACAGGCCCGTGCCGGATAAGGCGCACCCTCGACTTAGTCAAGCGGGGATTTTGATCTTTTTAATGAGAACTATCCACCTGACTGTTTCTTTATCTTACAGCCCACCGTCAGCTCACAAAAATCATTTTCCCCAACGCAGCGCGGGTCCTGCATTTTCTGCAGGACCCGCGTTTAATATGATAATGGGTAATATCCGTATGGTCAAAGCTTATTCTTCGGAAAACATCGGTGTTGACAGGTAACGTTCACCGGTATCCGGCAACAGCGCGACGATGATCTTTCCAGCGTTCTCCGGACGCTTCGCCAGCTCTGTCGCGGCGTGTACAGCCGCGCCGGAGGAAATACCAACCAGCAGCCCTTCTTTTCTCGCCAGAGTGCGGCCTGCCGCAAACGCTTCCTCATTTTCCACCGTGCTGATCTCATCGTAGATGCTGGTATCCAGCGTTTCAGGAACAAAGCCCGCACCGATGCCCTGGATCTTGTGCGGTCCAGACGTTCCCTTGGAGAGCACCGGAGAACCGGCAGGCTCTACCGCTACGATCTTCACCTTCGGATTCTGGGATTTCAGATACTGTCCGACGCCGGATACCGTACCGCCGGTGCCTACGCCGGCAACAAAGATATCCACCTTGCCTTCTGTGTCTTCCCAGATTTCCGGACCTGTGGTCTCTCTGTGGATCTTCGGATTGGTTGGATTGGTGAACTGGCTCGGAATAAAGCTGCCAGGCGTAGCCTCAGCCAGCTCCTGCGCCTTTGCGATAGCGCCCTTCATGCCGGCGCCGCCGTCCGTCAGAACCAGCTCTGCGCCATAAGCCTTCAGCAGATTGCGGCGCTCAACGCTCATAGTCTCCGGCATGGTCAGAATGATCCGATATCCTCTGGAAGCTGCCACAGCAGACAGGCCAATGCCCGTATTTCCGCTGGTAGGCTCGATGATGACAGCGCCCGGCTTCAGCAGGCCTTTCTCTTCAGCCTCGTCGATCATAGCCAGGGCGATTCTGTCCTTTACGCTGCCTGCAGGATTGAAATACTCCAGTTTAGCCAGCAGCGTCGCTCCCAATCCGTTTTCCTCGCTGTAATTATTCAGCTTCAAAAGTGGTGTTTTTCCAATTAAATCCGTAATTCTTTCATATGCTTTCATCTTTGTATTCTCCTTTTCATCTTCAACATTTACATTTTCGTGTATTCAGTCCGCGGGCTGTCTCTGCTCCTCAGACGCCATGCCGGCCTCTGCCTCTGTTTCTGCCTTTTCCTTTATCTCTGGTTATCTCTGGCTTTGGCTTTGGCTGCCGGCTTCCTGCCGCAACATCGATCATCTATATAGAACAGTGTCATCTCGTTCCCTTCTCCTTCCCCATCTCAAACTTCCTATTTTCCCATCGGATTTATAGGTTTATATTAGCACGCTTTCACCCATTTGTCAACCGCTTTTTTAGATTCTTTTCAAATTCTTTTTAGATTGAAAATGTCAAGGTTATCTGCCCGGAATTCTCGCTTCCTTAACAGCGATTCTTTCCCCGACTTTTCTTGCCGCGGCCGCAGCCGCCCCGACGCCCCGGGATACGCCGTCAACCGTGAAAAACCGTGACAAACGCTTGACAACCCAAGCCCACATGGTGTATCCTATATTTCATATAATTCTAATAGGAATAATGCGTATATAATATATAGGAGGAAGTGCAGATGTTTACAAATATTTCAAGCTGGACAGACGAGC
>CAZGED010000088.1:0-7350 GCA_964525085.1 uncultured Senimuribacter sp. | reverse complement strand
CATGGTGCCGCCGGTGCAGGACAAAAAAGTCATCGCCATCGACCCGGGCTACCGGACCGGCTGCAAAGTGGCCGTGCTGGATGAAACCGGCAGGCTGAGAGCCTTTACCACCGTTTACCCGACGGAACCGAAAAAAGACGTGGCGGGCACCGAGCGGGTGCTCACCAAAATCATTGAAAAATACGGCTGCGACGTCATCGTCATCGGCAACGGCACCGCATCCCGCGAAACGGAAGAGGTCGTGGCCAATTACCTGAAGAAGAAGGACTACGGCATTCAGTACACCATCGTCAACGAGGCGGGCGCCTCCGTGTATTCCGCATCAAAACTGGCGTCGGAGGAGTATCCGAATCTGGACGTGACCACCAGAGGGGCCATGTCCCTGGGCCGCAGGCTGCAGGATCCACTGGCCGAGCTGGTCAAGATCGATCCCAAGCATATCGGCGTGGGCCAGTATCAGCACGACATCAACCAGAAGCAGCTGACCGGCGCGCTGGCCACCGTGGTGGAAGACTGTGTAAACCGAGTCGGCGTGGACCTGAACACGGCGTCGCCGTCCCTGCTCTCCTACATTTCCGGCGTCAACATGGGTATCGCCAAGAACATCGTGGCTTACCGGGAGGAGCACGGACGTTTCCAGAACCGGAAGGAGCTGATGCAGGTGTCCAAGCTGGGCGAAAAGGCCTTTAAGCAGTGTGCCGGCTTTATGCGGATCACCGGCGGCAGCGAGCCGCTGGACAGCACCTCCGTCCACCCTGAATCCTATGCGGCGGCGGAGGAGATGATGAAGAGGATCGGCATCACGAAGGCAGACATCGCCGCAGGCGGCGTGGGAGAGGCCATCGACGAAAAGATCTTCCAGGTCTATCCGGCGAAGAAGCCATCGGAAAGCGTAAAAAAGATGGCGGCCGATCTGGGCATCGGAGAGATGACCCTGTCCGACATCGTGGCGGAAATGAAGAAACCGGCCAGAGACCCCCGCGAGGACGCGCCGCCGGTGATCTTCCGAAACGACGTGAGAAGCTTTGAGGATCTGAAGGTGGACATGGAGCTGACGGGTACCGTCCGCAACGTGGTGGACTTCGGCGCCTTTGTGGATATCGGCGTCAAGCAGGACGGCCTGGTCCATGTGTCCCAGCTGTCCAACAAGTTCGTCAAGCATCCTATGGACGTGGTTTCCGTGGGGGACACGGTGAAGGTGAAGATCATCAGCATCGATCCTGAAAAGAAGAAGATCGGCCTGACCATGAAGTTTTAGGCAGGCGGAACACGCAGAAACACAGAAACACAGAAACACAGAAACACGAAGAAACTATCATCGAGCATCGAGACAAAAAAGGGGAGAAAAAATGGCTTTTCATACCACGTTTCATACCATACTGTTAGATTTTGACGGAACTCTGGCCAACACCAACGGTCTGGTCCTCGAGTCCTGGCAGCACGTGTACCGGGTTCTGACCGGCAGAGAAGCGGAGGAAGAGGCGCTGAAGGCCACCTTCGGCGAGCCTCTTGCCGTCAGCATGGCGAAATTGTTTCCGGATACGCCGGTGGAGACCGCCATCGATATTTACCGGGGACATCAAAAGGACATCTACGAGGAGATGATCGAGCCGTTTCCGGGTATGGTGGAGTTGATCAAAGAGCTGAAAGCGCGGGGGCTGAAGGTGGCCGTGACCACATCCCGGATGCGGAACACCACCATGATCGGCCTGAACAAATTCGGCGTTGCGGAATATCTGGACGCGGTCATCACCTGCGACGACTGCACCAGGCACAAGCCGGATCCGGAGCCGGTGCTGATCACCCTGGAACGGCTGGGCGCAAGGGCAGAAGAGGCTTTGATGGTGGGAGACAGCATGTTCGACATCAAATGTGCCCACAACGCCGGAGTCAGGGCGGTTTTGGTCGGCTGGGCGGAGGCGGTGACGAACGCGGACCCGGAAGGCCCGGACGCACCGGACTATTTCATGGAAAAGGCGGAGGACCTGCTGAAACTGGTCTGAAGCCGCACGGAGCGGAGAGAAAGCTATGGTTCACATCTTTTACGGCAGAGAAAACGTAGACAAGGAAGCGTTCATATACGATCAGATTCGGGCGGCGGCAAAGGTCCGGCCCAGAAGGACCTTCGTCATCGTACCCGACCAGTACACCCTGGAGGGAGAAAAGCAGGCCTTCCGGCTTCTCGGCGTCCGCGGCCTCATGGACGTAGAGGTCATCAGCATGTCCCGCCTGGGCCACCGTCTTCTGGAGGAGCAGGGCGGCAGCCGAAACACCTTCATCGACAAGTACGGCCGGCACATCCTGCTGGCTCAGGTGCTGCGCGACAAAGAAAACGAGCTGCAGGTCTTCGCCGGCAGCCGGCGCAAAAATTCCTTCATTGAGATGACCAATAACTTCATCTCCGAAATGAAGCAGTACAACGTGTCGCCGGAACAGCTGTCCGGCCTGACCGGCAGTCTGCCCGCCGACAGCCTGCTGGCGAAAAAACTGGCCGATCTGCAGGTGATCTTCAGCGAGTACCAGCGGCGCATCCGGGGCAAATACACCGACTCCGAGGATCTGATCGACCTCTACACTGCCAGAATAGAGACGTCGGACCGGCTTTCCGGCAGCCGCATCTGGGTCTACGGCTTCGACAGCTTTGCCCCGAAAGCCCTGGACGTGCTGGGCCATCTCATGGCTGCGGCCGAGGAGCTGAACGTCTTCCTGACCTATGATCAGAACTGCCGGGACGAAGAGATCTTTCAGCTGACCGGCATGGTCAAGTCGGCGCTGGCGCGGCAGGCGGAGCTCTTTGGCATAGAGTGCCGCGAGCAAAGGGTGTCCGCCGAGGCGTATCCCGCGGAGAAGCACTCTGCGGCGTTTGCGGCTTTGGAACGGGAGCTGTACGCCGTGGGCCGCAGGCCCGCGGCGGAGTGCAGGAAGGGAAAAGACGCCGGAGGCGGTATCGTCCTGTGCCGGGCAGCCAATATCTATCAGGAAGCAGAGTCCGCGGCCGCCTTCATCCTGCGGCTGCTGAGAGACAAGGGCATGCGGTATCGGGATATCGTTGTCATCTGCAACGATCAGGAGACACGCGGTTCCGCCATCAAACGAGTCTTTGAAGAGTACGGTATCGGCGTCTTTGATGACAGGACACGGACCGTCATGCATTCCCCGATCGCCATCTTTGCCGTGGCACTGCTGGAGACGATAACGGGAAGATACAGAACCCAGGACGTGTTCAAGACCCTGAAGACGGGATTTTCCGCTTTGACCGACGATGAGATCGAGATCCTGGAGAACTATGCCATCAAGTACCGGATCAAAGGCTCCATGTGGAAGAAGACCTTTGTACGGGGGCAGACGGAATACGGCGATGAAGGACTGGAAGCCGTGGAGGACCTGCGGCGCCGGGCTATGGAACTGTTTACATCCTTTGAGACGGTCTGCAAGACGTCCGAAACCACAGGCGTCTTTATCGAACGGTATTATGACTTTCTCATAGAGGACGCACGGCTGGGCCAGGCGGTCACGGAGCTGGCGGCAAAGCAGGAGGCTCAGGGACTGCTGGATCTGGCAGAGGAGACGGCGCAGATCTGGGGCAAGCTGGTAGGTCTGCTGGATCAGATGGCGGAGCTGATGGGGGAAGAGCCTTTTGACGGAAAGGAATTTACCGAGCTTCTGGTTACCGGCCTGTCTCAGCTGGAAGTCGGCGTGCTGCCGCCCACCTCTGACGATATCCTCATGGGTACCATGCAGCGTACCAGAAGCGGTCCGGTCAGAGCGGTGGTGGTCCTGGGCGCCAACGAAGGGCTGCTGCCTGCGGCGGCGGCTGACGAAGGGCTGTTTTCCGTGGAGGAGCTGGAATTTCTGGCGGAAGAGGGGACGACCCTCTGCAAGGTGGATCACATCCGCAGCCTGGAGGAAAAGCTGGCGATCTATCGAAATCTGTCCAAGGCGTCTGACTATCTGTGGATCAGCTATGCCGCCAGCGACAGTGACGGGAAGGAGAGCCGACCGTCGGAGATCGTGGATACCCTGCGGGACATTTTTCCTGAGCTGGCCGTCGAGCCTGATGTTGTCAACCGGGGAGATATCCGGGGACTGGCCATCGGCAGGATCAACGCCTTGCGCCATCTGACCCAGGCGCTGCAGCGGGGCAGAAAGGGAGAAAAGATCGACGGCGGATGGCGGACGGTCATCGACTGGTATCGGAACAATGACCGGGAGAGCCTGAAGCGGGCGGCCGGCGGGCTGGCATTCACCAACGAGCAGAAGGATCTGCCCCGGGAGCTGGCGGAGCTGCTGTACAAAAAGGAAGGGCAGACGGCCCTGTCCCTGAGCCCGTCCCGGCTGGAGCGTTTTTCTCGATGTCCCTTTGCCCACTTTGTGGCCTATGGCCTGCGGCCGGAGGAACGGCGCGTCTTTGAGGCGGCGGGCCGGGAAATCGGCGATATCTACCATCGGTGTCTCATGGCGGTTTCACGAAAGCTGACGGAGGAAAACGCCTGGGATACGGTGACAGAGGCGGACTGCCGGGCGTTCGTCGCGGAAACGGCAAAAGCGGAGGCGGCGGTCTACCGGGAAGGGGTCTTTTCCTTCGGCGGCGAGGAACAGTACAAGATCCGGCGCATCGAGGACACCTGCTTTCACGTCTGCTGGGCGCTGGTGGAGCAGGTCAGAGCCGGACACATCAAGGAGAGCCGCTACGAGGAACCTTTTGGCCGGGGCAGAGAGATACCTGCCGTGGAGGTGGAGCTGCAAAGCGGCGAAAAGGTGTACGTGGAAGGCAAGATCGACCGGCTGGATCTGCTGGAAGACGACCGGGTGAAGATCATAGACTACAAAACCGGAAAAGAAAATTTTAAAATTTGTGAAGCTAGGGCTGGATATCGGCTTCAACTTATGTTATACTTAAAGCCGGCGAAGGAAAATATCCGCCGTCCGGCAGGTGTGTTCTACTTCCTGATCGACGATCACCGTGTAGACCTGACCGGCGCGGACAGAGAAAAAATTTCCGAAAAAATTTCAAAAGAAATGAGGAAATTTTTTCGATTAAATGGTATAATGGTAGATGACAGTCAGGTGATCGACAGCATTGCCGGAGAGTTTGACGGTTATTCCGATATCGTTCCGTTGCGCAACGGCAAGGAAGGGATCAAGGCCACTTCGGACGGATTTCTGCTCAGCGAGGAGGAATTCGACGCTTTGCAGGCGGATGTGGACCGACAGATCCGGAAGCTGTGCGGACAACTGGCAGAAGGCAGAATCGCCATCACGCCGAAGAAGACCGAACGGGAATCTCCATGTACCTATTGCCAGTACAAGGGGATCTGCAGATTTGATCTGGAATTCCCGGGCTGTAACTTTGAAATCATTAAATAGTTTATTTCGTGGGTGGGCGTGCCAAGCGCCGTCCATCTGCGAAGCGCGCTTCCTTGGCTCAGTTGGTAGAGCAGCGCATTCGTAACGCGCAGGTCGCCGGTTCGAGTCCGGCAGGGAGCTCCATAAATAAAACGCTGTAACTGTTGAAATCAGACGGTTACAGCGTTTTTTACAATTTAATAGGGAATGGCTTTAGCGGGTATCAAACAGGATTTGACTAATTTTATACCACATCAATCTTTATAATGACCTCTACACTTTACGATGACAACCTCACCGTCTTCAAAACCATAGACGAGACGATTTTTTGCATCAATCCTTCGGCTGTATAGCCCTGAATAGTCATGTTTTAAGGCTTCGGGATTCTCCTCCCCTTCCAGCGGACCATTTCGAGTAATATCCTGAATCAGCTTGTTGATTTTCTTTAGAGTCTTTCTGTCTTGAAATTGCCAAAAAAGATATTCCTCAAAGCCGTCCTCAGTGAATTTGATGTTACTCATCTGCCATCGCCTCTAATTCTTCCATTGTCTTCGTTATGGTTCTTCCCTCTTGCATCTGTCTTATAGACTTGTTTAACGAAAACATATATTCTGCGTTGTTCATCGCCTTGACCATGGCATTATACTCATCTGCACTGATCATAACCACATTTTTCTTATCTTTACGAGCGATAATAATTGTCTCCTCCTCATCTACTACTCGATCACAAAATTCTTTAAAATTGTCTCTGACTGTAGAAGTTGTAACTGCTAACATAATATCAACCCCTTCCAAAAGTACGTTTTCTCGTATTTTTATTGTACGTTATTTCGTCGATTTTGTCAAGAAAAAGGACTGCCACACTAACAGAGAAGAAACGAAAAAAGACAAAGCATTTTAAGCGACACAAGCGGTAGTCGCTAAGTAAGAACGTTGAAATCTCTCTTATACAGCAGCTATAGGAGTTTTCTTTTCCATACCAGTATTTTAGCGCATTTGCCTCACCAGCGCAGCGCTTTTCATACAAAGAGGGCAGCTTTCGCCGTCCTCAAATTGGTCCTTGTAAGGGATTCCCTTCTATCCCTCTATTGCTCTACTGTTTAATACCAAGTGTTCCACAGATAGTAGAAAGAAAATCCACCTGTTGACTGATTCTCTGAATTTGTCTTAATCTTCAATGTCTTAGACGCTCTGATAGAACCGTCCGCATAGGTAGCGATCACCTTAGAATTATTTACGCCGCATTGGCGCATATCATAATTCTAAGGTATCCTGAATACGGTTTCCATACCCGGAATGATGGTTTCCTGCAACCGGAATCATGGTTTCCTATTTGCCGGAACTGCGGTTTCCAAATCACCGGACTCTGGTGTCACGGAGACCGGAATACTCAGAAATGCAACTGTAAAAGATTTCAACCAATCAGACATCTCTGAGAACACAAATACGAAAGTACCAGTTGAGAACATCAACGTACCTATATGGCACGATGATAATAGTATACCACGGATTTTGTCAAGAAAATGAGCGCCATTACTGACGCTCTCGAAGATCCGTTCTTCTATATCTTTGGTTTTTGCTGTTTGGTTTATTTGGAACAGTTCGTTCAATCAGATTTTGCTCCAAAGCCGGATTCAGATAGTTTCTGCGGAAAGTTGCTCTATGAGAAAGTCCAAGGCGTTTCATGAGTTCTGTTGCGGACAGCGTTTCATCTCCCAGCACAGAAAGAAGCCGTTTGATAGGCACTTCATCTTGGTCGCTTACTTGGTCGCTATCTTGGTCGGTGTTGTGACGAAGAACCGCAATCTCGTTCAAACTATCCCTAATAATTTTTAGCATGAATTCCACAAATACAGCACTGTCCGCCTGCACATCTGCGATTCTGAGCGTATCGTAGTATTCTTTTTGCTGCGACTGAATCAGTTCCTCAATTGGTAGCCAGAAAAATAGTTCTTTCCACTGTCCAAGCAACAAGCTATGCCACATTCTCCCTATGCGGCCGTT
>CAZGED010000087.1:0-7382 GCA_964525085.1 uncultured Senimuribacter sp. | reverse complement strand
GATTTGCACCGAGCGTATACCCTGGAATCATCAAGTTCCTGGGATTTGAGCAGATCTTCAAGAACAGCCTGACCGGACTGCCTATCGGCGGCGGCAAGGGCGGCGCTGACTTCGACCCTAACGGCAAATCCGATGCCGAAGTTATGAGATTCTGTCAGTCCTTCATGAGCGAGCTGTTCAGACATATCGGACCGAACACGGACGTTCCTGCCGGTGACCTGGGCGTAGGCGCCAGAGAAATCGGTTACCTGTTCGGACAGTACAAGAGACTGGCTGACAGATATGAAGGCGTTCTGACCGGTAAGGGCCTTGCGTTTGGCGGTTTAGCCGGAAGAACGGAAGCTACCGGTTACGGTATCGTATTCTTTGCAAGAGAAATGCTGAAACACTGCGGTGAAGAGCTTGCGGGCAAGACGGTCGTACTTTCCGGTTTCGGCAACGTAACTTGGGGTACTGCTCAGAAACTCAATGAGTTGGGCGCTAAAGTCATCACTATTTCCGGACCGGACGGATACATCTACGATCCGGACGGCGTTACTTCCGGAGAAAAAGAAGATTATCTGCTGGAGCTGAGATCTTCCGGGAAGAACATCTGCGCACCTTACGCAGACAAATTCCCAAGCGCAACCTTCTACGCCGGCAAGAAGCCTTGGGAAGTGAAGGCGGATCTGTACATCCCATGCGCAACCCAGAACGAAATCCACCTCGAAGATGCTAAGACGATGGTTGCCAACGGCTGCAAGTTCCTCTGCGAAGGTTCCAACATGCCTACCACCAATGAAGCGATCCAGTACTTACAGGAAAACGGCGTAATCGTAGGTCCTTCCAAGGCTGCAAACGCCGGCGGCGTAGCCTGCTCCTGCATCGAAATGGGTCAGAATGCCGGCCACACCGTATTCTCACCTGCACAGGTTTACGAGCAGTTAGAGACGATCATGGTCAACATCCACAAGAATGCGGCTGATGCATGCGAAAGATACGGCCTCGGCTATGACCTGGTTAAGGGTGCCAACATCGCCGGCTTTGAAAAGGTCGCAGAAGCTATGATGGCTCAGGGTATTGTATAAGGAGTCTGTGATTCCCAAAGACGCAGAAAAAATGCAGCCATGTCATTTTAGCATGATCTGCAACATGGACTGCGGCCAAAGGGATCAGCGCTTTGATCAATATCAATCAAACACATAAAATAAAAGGGGCTGTCGCATTAACGGAAAATAACCGTTAGTGCGGCAGCCCTTTACGTATGCAAAAAACAAACAACCCCCTGTACACGCATGCATACAGGGTTTCATGTATGTATTCCAGACAATGATCCCGTGAGACTCATCGGCCAGTTTGTGGAGGAAATGGATCTGACCGCAGTGCTGCTGTTTTTGCAGGCTGCGGTCATTTTGTAAAGATCGGAAAAGGAAATTCTGACTGCATGGAGCAGAATATGCGCTGCTACGGTCAAAACAGCCATAGAATAAACAGAAAAAAGGATCTGCGATTAGGTAAAAATGACCGTAAGCATCCCAAAATATGCATGTGCGGTCAGAACGGCCTCGTTGATGAACGAAGATCTGACCGCAGCGTCTCTAAAGTATGTTGATGCGGTCAGATTTGCAGATTTGACGAAGCAGGAGATGACCGCATCAACACCAGAAAGAGCGAATGCGGTCACCTGCCCTTTGAATGCAAAGTTTGTTGAATTGTTCCCCTAGTCAAGGACAAAGCGGAACCCAGAACCCGTTTTTTTTTAACACCGGGGATATCTGCGCCCATGCGGTGCGACATTCCATTTTTTGTTGGTATTATGAGTTTCGGGTTTGGGCGATAAAGCAGAATGACAGCCGCCGTCATCCTTTCATCACCATGCAGCCCTTCTTAAAGAAGCAGACGCCGTATTTCAGGATCGGGCTGTAGCCGTCGCTGATCAAGCTGTCCTCGTAATGATTCTGTTCAATCTGCTCCAGGGCTTCCCGGCACTTCTCTTCCATCTGCCGGATGTCCTTTATGACCTTGATCTCCAGGATCACACCTCTGCCGCGGAATTTGTTTTCCTTCATAATGATGTCCGGCCTGCCATTTCCGCTCTCCCGGTTGGAAACGACCAGATACTGTCCCGCTCCTTTCAGCAATCCTGTCAAAAATCCGTGGTAATAATTCTCCTGATCGTCGAAAAAGCTGATGGTATCCTGCAGCTGGCCGTTGATGATATCCTCTATAGCTGCGCAGTCCCCCTCCTCGATGGCGCGGATCAGGAGGCGTCTGCTCTCACCTCACTCCTCCGCTTTTGCGCTTCTCTATCTTTTAGTATACGCTAAGTTTCTGAAAATCACAAGGAAAAAGGCTTCCCACGCCGGGCGCTCATCCCAGATAGGCTTCCAGCTTCGCGCCCAGACCCTCTGCCACGAAGTAGCCCTCGTCGTAGGCTTTCTTCAGCTTTTTCATATCCTTCTCGGTTCTGCCGATATCCAGATCTCCCATAGGGGCGATGACAAAAGCGCGCCCGGCCGCCTCTTCCCTGCGCAGCAGCTCCAAAGTCTCGTTGTAGACCTTATGGCGGTTCTGCAGCGCCCGGACCAGGCCGGGATACTTTCCGTATTTCAGCTTCAGCAGAGGCACCGCCCGGCTCGGTCCCTTTTGATAGCCGCGGGGCCGGGTCAGGATCACCACGTTTTTCTCGTTGCCCTGCTTGATGGACTGGGCCAGCGGTATGGAGTCCGCGATGCCTCCGTCCATGTACTTTCGCCCGTCCAGTTCCACCATCCGGGCCAAAAACGGCAGAGAGCCGGAAGCCAGAATATAGTCCACATCGTCGAACATGTCTTTGACCTCAGGATAAGCTGCCTTCCCTGTCTCGCAGTCGGTCACCGCCACCTGAAAGCGGATGCCCCGACGTTGAAAGGCTTCGTTGTCGATGGGATACAGCTCTTCCGGGATCTTGTGGTAGATGAAGTCCACGCCGAACATGTTGCCTGTCTTTCTCAGGCTGCGTATGCTGCAGTACTCCCAGCGGTCCAGATAATCCGTAGCCGTGGCGAAGGCTCTGCCTCTCTGCCCGCATACATAGCTGCAGGCGTGACAAGCCCCCGCTGACACGCCGATCACGTTGTCAAACATGATCTCCTGATCCAGAAAATAATCTAAGACGCCGGCGGCGAAGATGCCCCTCATGCCGCCGCCTTCTATAATCAGACCTGTTTTCGTCAGATTTTTTTTCAACCTGTCCATGCCTCATCCTCCTACATTTCGATTTCTCTTCCGATATCAAAGAGATACAGATACGCCTCGCCCACCGGCAGTCCCGCAGCTGCGGTCAGCGCCTGTCGGTAGATTTCGATCTGTTTTCCATAGCTGCTCCGTAGCCGCTCCGCCTCCTGCTCAAAAGGTTTTGACAGGTCGATCCAGTTGGTCTTGTAATCCAGCAATACGAACCGTCCCTCTTCTTCAAAGAAGCAGTCGATGACGCCCTGCACCACGATGGTCTCTCCTTCCAGCTCCTGCAGCAGGTTGAACGGCCGCTCCCGATACAGTCTTCCCCCATCAAAGGCTTCCGCGCAACGCATTCCCAGGCCGGACCTGAAGAAGTCGGCCAGTCTGGACAGGTCCACCGCTGCCAGCTCCTCCTGCGTAAAGATCTCTCTTTCCGCCATCTCGGCCGCCGCCTGCTGAATATAGGGGAGCCCCTCCCGGCAGGCTCTTCCAAAGTCGATCCGCTCCATCAGGCCATGATAGACGGTCCCCCGCTCTGCCGCCGTCAGCCTCTTCTCTCCCTGACGGAACTTCGGCACTGCCAGGGTAATCTCAGCAGTCTGCGTTCCCTCCCGGTTCAGCTCTGTCACCGAATACTTGGATTTTAAGGTCCGGGCCTTCTCATAGGGATATACGAAATCCAGCCGCCGCAGAATCTCCCGCTGCTTCTCCGGACTGGGCTCGCCGTCGTAAATGTCCCAGTCCATCGGGTTTCCGCACCGCTGTCCGCGCCGCGCGCCCGCCGGTGAAAGCAGGTTGGCATCCACCATCTGGAAGTCGGACACCTGACCGATCATATCCAGGTAGCAGCTGTCCCCGATCAGCCCCGTATCCCGGTTTTCCAGGAACTTAGCGCCGTCCCGGACGCATCCGGTCAGATACAGCAGATCCTTGGCCCGCGTCAGAGCCACGTAGAGGATTCGAATCTCCTCCTGATACTCCTCTCTGTGAATCTGCTTGCCGATGAGTCGCTGCAGCAGGGTCTGCTTGTACCAGTGGCCCTCAAAATCCGCCAGGGTCATGCCCAGCCCAAGATCCTTGTGCAGGGTCACGCCTCGGCCCATCTTGGTATAGTTGAGCCGTCTTCCCAGGCCGCTGACGATGACCATGGGAAATTCCAGACCCTTGCTCTTGTGAATGGTCATGATCCGCACCAGGTTGTCGTTTTCTCCCACCAGTTTCACCTGCCCCATGGGAACCTTCCGCATCTTCACCGCGTCGATGTAGCGAACAAAGCTGTACAGGGAACCCTGGCGGGTCTGGCTGTAGGCCTCGGCCTTGTCCACCAGGGCGCGAAGGTTCGCCTGCCTCTGACTGCCGTTTGGCTGGGTCCCCATCTGCAGGTAATATCCTGTTTCCAGCAGCAGGCTCCAGATAAACTTGCCCAGCGGCATGGAAGCGGCGGTCTCTTTCCACCGGCGCAGATCAGAAAGCGCCGCCGCGCATTTTTCGGCCAGAGGATCGGCTGCCAAAGGATTTGCCGTCAAAGAATTCGCCGCAGTGTCGTCAGATGCCGCAGCTTCAACGGTTTTAGCACCGCCGTCTGGTGCCGCAGCCCCGGACGCTGACGCAGTGTCGGACGGAAACCCCTTTGATGCGCAGGTCATGAACGCCTCGGCGTAGGACCCCTCCCGGCACGCCGCTCTGACCCGGCCCAGCTCCTCTGCGGAAAAACCGAAGATTTCTGAGTGGAGCACGCTGATCAGGGGTACATCCTGCATCTTATTGTCTATGACCGATAGCAGGTTCATGAATACTTCGATCTCTATGGTGTCGAAATAGCCGTCGCTGTCGTCGACAAAGCTTTCGATGCCGCTTTCTTTCAGGGCGTTGACGAAGATGTCGGCGTAATTTTTGACCCCACGCATGAGCACGACGATGTCGGACAGGCGCAGAGTGCGCTCGCACCCCATCTTATGATCAAAGAAGGTTCGGCCCAGGTTTTCTCGTATGATGCGGCAGACCTGCAGTGCCTCGATCTCCGCACTTCGCAGGGCCGCCAGCTCCTCGTCGGCGTCGTCAACGCTGGCCATGTCCACCACCCGCAGAGCCGGCGTATAGAGATGGGGGCCGTCGTATTCCACGCCTTTGTACAGCATGGCCTGCGCATCGTAGCCCTCCATCAGGTCCCCGAAGATCAGGTTGATCTCGTCCAGGATCGGACCCTTGCTCCGGAAATTCCGGTTGAGATCGATCTTCACGGACTTGTCCATGTCGGCGCCGTATGCCTCGTATTTGCGGCGGAAGATCTCCGGCTCCGCCAGGCGGAACTTGTAGATGCTCTGCTTGATGTCGCCTACCATGAACAGGTTGTCCTCCCTCTTTATCCGAGAAATGATTTCCTCCTGCAATATATTGGTATCCTGATATTCATCGATAAAAATATACTGAAACTTATTTCTGTAATACGCGGCTGCGTCCGGGGATTCCAAAATCTCCAGGCAGAAATGCTCGATGTCGTTGAAGTCCACCAGCCGCCGCTCGGCCTTCGCTTCGGCAAAGATCCGGTCGAAATCCAGCAGCAGGCGGCGCAGGGTCTCAGCCTTCGGCGCGGTTTGGTTCAGCTCAAGGACCTGCTCCGAAAGCTCTTCACCGAAACATAACTTTTTCAGATCGCTGACCGCAGCGGACGCCCGCTTTCTCAGGGCGCTGACCGGGACCTTCACCGACTCATACTCTTCTTTTTCCCCTTTCTTGGCAGACAGCCTGACCGAAGGCAGGCTGCAGACCGCCGCCCGGGTCTGTTCAAAATTCTTCTCGTCAGCCGTCTGAACCATGGCCTGATAGGCCGGAAGTTCTTCCTGCCGCAGCTTATCCGCCAGCCGGTCAAGGCCGGCTTCTTCAAGAAAGCCGACGGCCTGTTCTTCCCGCTCCAGCGCTTCTGCCAAGGCCTGGCTGACGTACGCCCACAGCTGTTCCATCAAGGGAGACGCGGCAAATTCCTCCGGCGAAAGCTTCAGCGCTTCGATTTTCTCGTCCAGCCACTGCCAGGGATACGGCAGGGATTGAAGGACGTTGTAGGCGCTGTCCAGAAGCTCCCGGATCTGGTTCAAATTCCGCTCGTCGCTGTACCAGCCCAGGAAATCGTAGAAGGCTTCGCTGCCCTCCGCGAAGGACGATTCTAACAAAAGATCCATGGCGTCTTCCTTCAAAATGGTCCGCTGTGCGTCATCGCAGATAGAAAAAGACGGTTCTATGTCCGCCGTATAGAAGAACCTCCGGATCACGTCCAGGGCAAAGGCGTGGAAGGTGCTGATGTTGGCCCGCGGCAGCAGGTTCAGCTGCTGCCGCAGTTTTTCACTGTTTTCCGGGTCAGCTTCGATCTCCTTGTACAGGGCGGTCCGGATCTTCTCTTTCATTTCCGCGGCCGCCGCATTGGTAAAGGTGACGATGAGCATCCTGTCGATGGAAACACCGTCCTCTATGATCAGTTTTTTGATGCGCTCCACCAGGACCGCCGTCTTTCCCGATCCGGCGGCCGCCGCCACCAGGATGTTGGCGTTCCGGCGGTCGATGGCTTCCCGCTGTTCTTTTGTCCAGTTCATGTATTTACCTCGTTTTTTTCTCTCTGACTTCCATTATATCAAAATCTTTGTTATAATAAAAGTCAGCAAAACATCACAAATTGAAAAATCAGGAGATGAACCATGAAAATACAAAAGCGACCGACCATGCTGATGATCCTGGATGGCTTCGGCCTGAATGACCGAAGGGAAGGCAACGCCATCGCCCAAGCGGACACGCCGAATCTGGACCGAATCTTCCGCGGCTATCCCCATACCCGCTTATCTGCCTGCGGCCTGGCGGTAGGCCTGCCGGAAGGCCAGATGGGAAACTCTGAGGTTGGCCATCTGAACATCGGTGCCGGGCGGGTGGTCTATCAGGAACTGACCCGCATTTCAAAGGCCATCGAAGACGGGGATTTTTTCGAGAATCCCGCTCTGACGGCCGCCATGGACCATGCCTTGTCAAAAGGCTCTGCCCTGCATCTGCTGGGGCTGCTCTCTGACGGCGGCGTTCACAGCCATATCAGCCACCTTTTCGCCCTGCTGGACATGGCGAAGAAAAGAGGCTTATCGAAGGTCTACGTCCACTGCTTCCTGGACGGGCGGGACGTGCCGCCCCGCTGTGCCAATCAATACATA
>CAZGED010000086.1:4234-7519 GCA_964525085.1 uncultured Senimuribacter sp. | reverse complement strand
GAGCGTCCCAGCCTGACGGCGCTGCGCATCAGTGCGCCGACACCCTCCTGATCGATGGTCTGGAACGGATCGTTTTCCAGGATCCCCTTTTCCACGTACTCCTTGATCAGCGCTCCGGTGTCGTCCCTGGAAAAGCCGAAAGTCATCTGGGTCAGGTCGTTGGTGCCAAAGGAGAAGAACTCCGCCTCTCCGGCCACCTTGTCGGCGATCAGGGCCGCCCGCGGCACTTCAATCATGGTGCCGATGAGGTAGTCCATCGATACCCCGTAAGCCTTCTTGCAGGCCTCCGCCGTGTCGACGACGATCCGCTTCACATAGGCCATCTCCGCCTCGATGCCGATCAGCGGGATCATGATCTCCGGCGTGATCTCAAAGCCTTTCTCTTGGCTCACTTCGATGGCGGCCTCCATGATGGCCCTGGTCTGCATCTCCGCGATCTCCGGGTACGTTACCGCCAGACGGCATCCCCGGTGCCCCAGCATCGGATTGAATTCCTGCAGCTCCTCCGCCGTCTGACACAGCTTCTCATAGGGAATGCCCGACTTTTCCGAAAGGACGCGGGTCTCCTCCTCCGTCTGCGGCAAAAACTCATGAAGAGGCGGATCCAACAGCCGGATCGTCACCGGCTTCTCCTCCATAACCTCGTACATGGCCTTAAAATCGGATTTCTGGAACGGCAACAGCTGATCCAGCGCCGCCCGCCGCTGCGGTTCGTCCTCCGCCATGATCATCTGACGGATGGCGGGGATCCGTTCCTCCTCGAAGAACATATGCTCCGTCCGGCAGAGGCCGATGCCTTCTGCGCCGAACCGGACCGCCTGGGCCGCGTCTCTCGGGTTATCCGCGTTGGTTCTGACCTTCAGGCTGCGGATCTCGTCCGCCCATCCCATGACGGACGCGAAATCTCCCGAAAACTCCGGCCTCACCGTCGAAATCCGTCCGCGATAGACCACGCCCTTTGATCCGTTGAGGGAGACAAAGTCGCCTTCCCGCAGGACTTCCCCGCCGACAGTCAGGGTCTTCGCCGCTTCATCGACGGCGATCTGGGAGCAGCCTGCCACACAGCACTTGCCCATGCCTCTGGCCACTACGGCCGCATGGCTGGTCATGCCGCCTCTGGCGGTCAAAATGCCTTCCGCGGCAACCATGCCTGCCAAATCCTCCGGTGAAGTCTCCGCTCGAACCAGGATCACCTTCCGTCCGTCCGCCGCCTGCTTTTCCGCGTCTGCGGCCGTAAAGCAGATCTGCCCTGCGGCAGCCCCCGGCGAAGCCGGAAGCCCTTTGACCAGAATCTCCGCCTTCGCCTCCGCATCTTCATCGAAGTTGGGATGGAGTAACTGATCGATCTGGGCGGGGTCGATGCGTTCCACGGCCATTTCCCTCGTGATCAGTCCTTCCTCCACCATGTCCACAGCCGTCTTGACGGCAGACACCGCAGTCCGCTTAGCGGTACGAGTCTGCAGCATATACAGCCTGCCTCGTTCCACGGTGAATTCCATGTCCTGTACATCCCGGTAATGCTTTTCCAGCACGCTGGCGATACGGACAAACTCTTTATAGACCTCCGGAAAGACCTCCGCCATCTCCCGGATCGGCCGCGGCGTCCTGATACCGGCCACTACGTCTTCACCCTGGGCGTTGACCAGAAACTCTCCGTAGAGGCAGTTTTCGCCGGTGGCCGGATTCCGGGTAAAGGCCACGCCGGTTCCCGATGTATCATCCATATTTCCAAACACCATAGCCTGCACGTTGACCGCCGTTCCCAGCTTGTCGGAAATATGGTTCAGTTTTCTGTATAGAATAGCCCGCTCCTGGTTCCATGAGCGGAATACGGCTTTGACGGCTTCCATCAGCTGCTGCGCCGGATCCTGCGGAAACGGTCTTCCCACAGCCTCTTCAACCACGGCCTTGTAGCCTTCGATGATCTCCTGCAGGTCGCCGGCAGTCAGCTCTTCGTCGTACTCTGCGCCGGACTTTGCCTTCTGTCCATCAAAGATGGTGTCAAAACGGCTCTTTGGAATCTCCAGCACCACATCTGAGAACATCTGAATAAAGCGCCGGTAGCTGTCCCTGGCGAAGCGCTCGTTTTCAGTGAACGCCGCCAGACCCTCCACGGTTTCGTCGTTAAGGCCCAGGTTCAAGATGGTATCCATCATGCCAGGCATGGAGAATACGGATCCGGAACGAACGGATACCAGAAGCGGATTTTCCTTGTCTCCGAACTTCTTGCCAATCACATGCTCCAGCTCAGCCATCTTATCGCGGATCTCCTCGATGATGTTGTCCTCGATGGTCTGCTTTTTCTCGTAATAACGATTGCAGGCCTCAGTAGTAACGGTAAAGCCGAAGGGAACAGGCAATCCGATCTTGGTCATCTCCGCCAGGTTAGCTCCTTTGCCGCCCAGCAGGTCACGCATGTCCTTGGATCCTTCGTTAAACGAATAGACAAACTTCCCCATACTGATTCTCCTTTAAAACATCAATCTCTCCTCGATATATCCCTTTACCTCGCCGATCGGCAGTCTGACCTGCTCCATGGTGTCTCTGTCACGGATGGTCACGCAGCCGTCCGTCTCTGTATCGAAGTCCACGCAGATGCAGAACGGCGTACCGATCTCATCTTCTCTTCTGTATCTCTTGCCGATGGAGCCCGCGGCGTCATAGTCCACAAGGAAGTACTTGGCCAGTTCCTCATAGATCGGTTCCGCAACCGGTCCCAGCTTTTTGGCCAGCGGCAGGACGGCGGCCTTGTACGGCGCCAGCGCCGGGTGGAACCGCAGTACCACACGCACGTCCTCTTTGCCCTTGGCGTCGGTCAGGACCTCCTCGTCATAGGCATCGATGAGGAACGCCAGGGCCACTCTGTCGGCGCCGAGTGAAGGTTCGATGCAGTACGGAATGTATTTTTCATTGGTTTCCGGATCGTGGTAGGCCATCTCCTGGCCGGAGAACTCGCTGTGCTGCCGCAGGTCAAAGTCCGTTCTGTCCGCGATGCCCCAAAGCTCACCCCAGCCGAACGGAAACAGGTACTCAAGGTCCGTCGTAGCGTTGCTGTAGTGGGACAACTCTTCCTTTTCGTGATCCCGGGTCCTGATATTGTCCATGTTCATGCCCAGAGATTCCAGGAATTTGATGCAGTACTGCTTCCAGTAGTCGAACCATTCCAGATCCGTCCCCGGCTTGCAGAAGAATTCCAGCTCCATCTGCTCGAACTCTCTGGTTCTGAAGGTAAAGTTGCCCGGCGTGATTTCGTTTCTGAAGGATTTGCCGATCTGGGCAATCCCG
>CAZGED010000086.1:0-4224 GCA_964525085.1 uncultured Senimuribacter sp. | reverse complement strand
CGAACGGCACCTTCTTTCTGGAGGTCCTCTGCACGTTCTTGAAGTTGACAAAGATGCCCTGGGCCGTCTCCGGCCTCAGATAGATCTCAGACTTGGAATCCTCCGTTACGCCCTGGAAAGTCTTGAACATCAGATTGAACTGGCGGATACCGGTGAAGTTGCTCTTTCCGCATTCCGGGCACTGAATGGCCTTCTCTGCGATATAGCTTTCCAGCTTTTCGTTGGACCAGCCGTCCACAGGAACCACTTCCATGCCGTTTTCCTGCATGTATTCCTCGATCAGCTTGTCGGCTCTGAAACGGGTCTTGCACTCCTTGCAGTCGATCAAAGGATCCGCAAAGCCGCCTACGTGGCCGGAGGCCTCCCAGGTTCTCGGATTCATCAGGATTGCCGCGTCCAGGCCCACATTGAACTTGGATTCCTGAACGAACTTTTTCCACCATGCCTTCTTCACGTTGTTCTTGAACTCCACGCCCAGAGGACCGTAGTCCCAGGTGTTGGCAAGACCGCCATAGATCTCCGAACCCGGATATACGAAGCCTCTGTTCTTGGCAAGGGCAACGATTTTTTCCATTGTAACAGTAACGTCTTTACTCATCTTCGCAAAATCTTCCTTCCATTATTCATATCTGTTCATGCCGTTATTCTTCTGTCTTTTCTTCAGCCTGCTCGCAAGGCTCAGCAGCTTCCGCGCAAGGCTCGCCTGTCTCTTCGCAGGCCTCGTCCGCCTCGCAGGCCTCCTCGTCTTCTTCGTCGCTCAGGTCGTAGAACTCCACTTCGATGTCTTCATCATCGTCGTTCCTGTCTCTGCGGATCTTCTCCTTGGCGTCGATGGCCGCGTCCTTGGCCTTCGCGAAGGCCTCGCCGCCTCTTTCCTTCAGGTCTTCGTAAACGCCAGGTGCTTTCTCTTTCAGATCTTCGTAGAGATCGGTGCCCTTTTCCTTGGCTTCCTCGTAGAAGTCTCCGGCCTTCTCGGTGATGTCAATGACGGAACCGTCATCTTTGACAAACTCGATCTTGCACTTAAATCCGAACGCCGCTACAACGCCGGCGATCATGCCCCACGGAGCCACAACGCTACCGAGAACGCCTACAGTCAGAGGGATATTGATCAGGGTGTCGCCGTCTCTGGTGACCATGATCTTGGATACGTTGCCCTTCTTCACAACGGCCTTCATCTTCTCTATCAGCGCTTCTCCCTGGGCGCCCAGCTTCTTGGAGCCCTTCTGGTCGATGGTTTCCTCGATGGCAATGATGGCGTCTACCACGTTGCCGCCGGCAGCTTCCAGGGCTTCTTTCGCTTCCTTATACGTAACGCCTGTTCTGTCTTTGACCAATTCGATCTTTTCTAACGTAATCTCCATTTTCTTACCTCCTAAAATTTCCCTTCAAAAATGCTCTCGCTCTTCAGTCTGCCCACATCCAGATAATAGGACATATACTCTCTCAGAATCTGCTGCAAACCCTTCGCAGCGCCCGGTTCCAGCGCCACTTTTTCAAAGGCGCCGAGGGGCGTTTTTGAAAAGTATTTTAATACATCTACTATATCAAATTTTGGCTCATAAATCAATCTGTCATTGCTTTTCTTTCTGCAATTTTCACACAGCATGCCGCCGTCTTTGATGCTGAAAGCCGTCAGCGGTCCTTTTGATCCACAACAGGCGCAGGCGTCCAGCTGCGGGTAACAGCCCAGCAGGCCCAGGGCCTTGGTCTCGTAGGCCAGCACCAATGTCTCATGAAACTTCTCCCGCTTCTCCATGGCTGACAAAAACTCGGTCAGCAGGCTGAACAGCCGGGGCTGCGGCACCTCCTCAGGGATCATTTTCTCCGTCAGCTCCAGCACCAGCGATGCCTGCATATACTTGTCCAGGTCGTCCCCGATGCGGAAGTAGCTCTTCCTGACCTCCGCGTTGTTCAGGTTGTAGTACTCCCTGCCCTTGTACAGCTCGTAGACGCCGTAGGTGAAGGGCCGCATGGCCAGGGCGGTCTTCCCCTTGCCCTTTTCGCTGAGACTGCTGCCCGCGCTGATCTTTCCGTATTTCTTTGTAAACAAAAGAAGCATCCTGCGGCCGCCGGTGGCCTTGACCTGTCTGAAGATGATCCCTTCTGTGCTGGTATACATGGCTAGTCTCTGTACCCGAAGTTGGACAGCGCGAAATCGCTGTCTCTCCAGTTCTCCTTTACTTTGACCCAGATCTCCAGGAACACTTTGGTTCCCAGCAGGGCCTCGATTTCAAGCCGGGCGCTTTTTCCGATGCCTTTCAGCTTCTTGCCCTGCTTTCCGATGATGATCCCCTTGTGGGATTTTTTCTCGCAGTAAATGATGGCGCCGATCCGCGTGAGCTTCGGCTCCTCGCTGTAGCTTTCGATCTCCACCGCCACGCCGTGAGGCACCTCCTCATCCAGATAGTACAGCAGCTTTTCCCGGATGATCTCGCTGACGAGAAACCGCTCCGGGTGGTCTGTGACCATGTCGGCGGGGAAGAACATAGGTCCCTCCTCCAGATAGGTCTCGATCTTCGCCAGCAGGTCCGCCACGTTGGTGCCCTTCAGGGCGGAGGTTCCGAAGATGGCGTCAAAGATGCCGATCTCCCGGTATTCCTCAAAGATCTCCCGGTACTCCTCCGGACTCATCCGATCGATCTTGTTGATCACCAGGATCTTCGGCGTGTCCAGATTTCTGATCTGCTCGGTGATGTACCGGTCTCCCGGGCCTTTTTTGATGCTGCCGTCCACCAGGAACAGAACCACGTCCACCTCCTTATAGGTGTTGACCGCCATATCGGTCATGGCCTGTCCCAGCTTATTGCGGGCCTTGTGGATGCCCGGCGTGTCGATGAACACCATCTGGACGCCGTTTTGCCCGTCTCCATCAAAGGCGTTTCCGCCGGACGCTCTTTGTTCGCCGTCCTGAGCCTCATCAAAGCGGGTGTAGATGCCCCGGATGCTGTTTCTGGTGGTCTGGGGCTTGTCGCAGGTGATGGCGATCTTCTCCCCTAATATATGGTTGAGCAGCGTCGACTTTCCCACGTTGGGCCTGCCGATGATGCCGATAAATCCTGATTTCATCATAGTCTAAATCCTTCCGGTAATAATTCTCGCAGCGTATACGTCATCAAATGTTCTTCATCGTCTCCCAGGACCACGATCAAATCCGGCGCGAATTCATAGAGGAACTGCCTGCAGATGCCGCAGGGAAACGCAGTTCCGCCGCTGGAAGTGATGGCGATAGCCCTGAAATGCCTGTGTCCCTCCGACAGTGCCTTGACGCAGGCGGTCCGCTCGGCGCAGATGGTGCCGCCGTAGGAAGAGTTTTCCACGTTGACGCCGGTATAGACCTCCCCGTCTTCTGTCAGCAAAGCCGCGCCCACGCGGAACCGGGAAAACGGCACGTAGGCGTTGGGAAGCACAGCCTCCGCAGCCCGGAACAGCTGGCCGTAAGCCGCTTTGTTCGCCTGAAAATCTTTGTTCATTCTGTCTCCCTCCTGATTCCCAGAAAATTCATGACTTCTTCTTCTCTGGCCCGCATCTCCTGCTTGTCCCCGGGCTCCATATGATCGTAGCCCAGCAAATGGAGGATGCTGTGGGTGAAAAGATAGATGACCTCCCGCTCAAAGGAATGTCCGAATTCTCCGGCCTGTTCCTGGGCCCGATCTTTGCAGATGACCACGTCGCCCAGGCAGATGTCGCCGAAGGCCGGCAGGTCGCTGAGGTCGTCAAACTGGGGGAAGGACAGCACGTCGGTGACCCGGTCCGTGTCCCGGTAATCCCGGTTCAGGGCCTGTATCTCTTGTCCGCTGACAAAGGTAACGCTGATCTCCGTCCGCGCCTTCGCTTCCCGGTCAAAGCCTTCCAGATCCAGGCAACGTTCCGCCGCCTGCTCCATGATCCCGCGGATTTCCTCGGAAACCTGCCGGCCCTCTTCAAAATATATCTTCATATGCTTCTGCACCTTTCTATCCATGTCTTCCGGCTATGTCTTCCGGTCTGCCTATTCTTCCAGCTCTTCCGGATGCTTTTGATAGAAGCGGTCATAGGCGTTGATGATCCGCTTGACCAGCTCATGTCTGACCACGTCCACATCCTTCAGGTAGCAGAAGTCGATGCCGTCCACGCCGCAGAGAACCCGCTCTGCCTCGATGAGGCCGCTTTTCTTGCCTCTCGGCAGGTCGATCTGGGTGATGTCGCCGGTGATGACCACCTTTGAGCCGAACCCCATTCTGG
>CAZGED010000085.1:0-7525 GCA_964525085.1 uncultured Senimuribacter sp. | reverse complement strand
CCGCTGTATGTCCAGCCGTTGGCGTTGCCGGCAGAAGCCGCAACGGAGCGTGTTCCGGAAGAGAATCTCAGATAATGGCCGTAGTTGATGCCCTTTGCGGTGCCATTGGCAACATCGGTACTGTCATTTTCGCCGTCCCAACTGCTGACATAATAGTCAAACAGGTTGATGGTGGTGCTGGCCGAAGGGGCGCCCTGCACGGTGTCGGCATCCAGAGCATAGGTCTCAGCCTGCAGTTTGCCGACGCCGTAGACAGAAAAGCTGTCCGCTTCAAAGGCAACGCGGTTTCCGGTGTTCTGCACGTCCACCGATAGGAGATCAAAGTCCTCGGAATCCATCAGTTTCTCGGCGTCCACCGTCAGGTGGTAACCCTCCAGAGCGGTGCTCACATCGTAGTCCAGGCCGGAAATGGAGATCTGAATGGGACTGTCCGGCTGGTACTTCTCGCCGTCTACCAGAATTTTGATGTCATAGAAACTTCCGGTCAGGCCGTTTTCCTGGAGATAGGCATTCTGCTCCTCGGTCAAGGGGCTGACTTCCAGCACTGCGTCCTCCGGGATTTCGCCAATGGCAGAGAACGTCACGCCGTCCTCCGTCTCGGCGGTCAAATGCCGGATGCCATCCAGCTTGCCCTGATCCACAGCGGAGAGGTAGGCGCTGTAGATACTGCCATAGCCAAGGATGGTTTCGTCTTCCAGATCGTATTGGCGTTTCGTTACTGCATCGGCACTGTTGCCCTCAATCGTATGTACGATGTATTCATAGGAGACGGTGTCGTTGTCATCGGTGATCTCCTTGCTCTCCAGCTCCTTCACGATGCCTACATGATCGGCAGCGCCGTCGCTGTCCCAGTCAAAGAAGATCAGATCACCTTGCTCTGGGGTATAGCTATTCCGTACCGTGGCGGAATTGCCGTTTGCGTCCGGCTTTTCCACAAAGACAGGCTCATAGAAGCCCAGCTGGGATAAGTTCTCCACCCAATCCGGGCAGGAGGCGTTATAGGGTACCATCTCGTCGGTGATGCCGGCATAGTTCAGGCAGAAGGAAACAAACATGGCGCACCAGTCGCCATAGGCGTCACCGTACCACGCACCGTAACGGGTATAGCCTTTTGTTTCGGTGGTTTCGTTGCCTTCATCGTCCAGCACCACCTGATAGTTGTCCGTGCTTTCCGTATAGCCAAGCTGGGTCTTCGCAACGGCTACCAGATCCGTTGCAAAGTCACCGGTCAGCTCCGCATTTGCCACAGTCTTTTCCCAGACCTCGGCGGTCTCTAAGTCCGCTTCGGGATCGGAATAGCAAGAGAGCTGATGCTGATGCTCCTCTTTACCGCACACATATGTAATTTCATAGCATTCGTCGGTATGAACATGAGCAGTCTCCTGCTTCGAGGCCGAACTCTCTCCCGAATCAGATTCCGGCTCTGTCGAGTTTTCCGTATTATAGCCGCAGATCAGTACTTTCTCCCCGATGCATTCTTCGGAATGCTGATGCGCTTCATAGCCGCAATGGGCCTCTCCCGTCTGACTCTCACCGTCTATATGAAGCGCCCAGGATGTACCACCCGCCACAATCAGGGACAGACAGACCAAGATTGCAGCCGCTTTCCGCCGCCTGCCGCGGTTTTGCCGCATCTGATCCAAAAAACGGACTACCGTGTCGTTCATGCACTTTACCCCCCTGAAATCCAGGCAGTGTCAAAAGCCGCCTGTTTTTTGTTGCAAACTCTTCATAAAATTTTTTTGGTTTTGCCGTAACAATAAAATTACAATACCGCATTGATTTACAGAGCAAGAAAAGTGCCAAAAATGAACTATGAGTAAATTTCAATCTTCTTCATTATTCAGTATATTTCATATTAGATCATTGACGAAGAATGGGCGCACATCATCCGTCATACGGCGAAAATCGGGCATAAAAAAGTGAAGCACAGGAATGCCTGATTGCTTCACAAAAAAAGGCTTTGAGCGAAAAGGGTCCATATGGAGCTTTTGGTGTTTATGTGTCCGGCTCTGCCGGGATCATTCCAGAATCAGAAGCACCAGGAAGGCGATGATGCAGAAGATCAGGAAGATCCGCATGAATTCGCCTACCGGCACATCCCCTTCAAAGGTGCCGCCTCCTTCGTCGTCATCCAGTTCTCTCAGCTCGTGCATGTTGCCGAAGATCTTCGTCGGATGACGCAGGATAAACCGGCAGATGAGCACGGAACGGTCGTAGATCTGCTCAAACCGTTCGAAGAACCGGTACACGTACCGGGACAGGCCCATCAGCAGCTTCGGGATCCACCTCCGATAGAACCAGTCGAAATCCAGGCTCAGCCTATCGTGAGGCGCCATCATCGGCAGCAGCATGACGAACGGCACCGTTGCTCCGATAAACAACCCCAAATATTCCAGGATATGATCCAGGGTGAACGGATGGGCCATGGTAGCATACGGCATCAGGCTGTAACAGAAGTCCGGGAACAGTCCGGTCAGAACGCACAGCGCCGCGCCGATCACCATGGCGATGTTCATGGATACCGGCACTTTTCCGCACGGCACGTCCTTCTCTGTCTTTCCGAAGAAGACAAAATAGTTGATCTTCAGCGTAATGGACAGCCAGGTTCCCACACCGGCCAGCATGACCAGCCAGTATCCGACTTCATGGCCGTGCAGGGATTCCATGATCAAAGCCTTGCTGGCAAAGCCGTTCAGGAAAGGCATGCCCGCAATGGAAAGAGAGGCGATGAGAAAGCATCCCGCCGTAACCGGCAGCTTCTTCGCCAGGCCGCCGAGATCGCTGATCTTGCGCTTTCCGGTGGCCGTGATCACTGCTCCCGCCGCCATGAGCAGCACGCCTTTGTAAAGGATATTGAACGCCGCATGGAGGGTGGCCCCGTCGATGCCGGCAGCCTCTCCGGTTCCCAGCGCCGCCACCATCATGCCCAGCTGGCTGATGATGTGATAGGACAACAGTCTGCGCAGGTCGTTTTCGATCAGCGCCATGCAGGCGGCCAGCACCGCCATCACGCCGCCGATGATGATCAGGTCCTCCGTTCCCGCAAAGAGACGGATCAGCGCATAGATGGCCACCTTGGTGGTATAGGACCCCATATATACCGTGCCCGACGCCGTACTCTCCGGATAAGCGTCAGCGACCCAGGTGTGCAGAGGCGGGATCGCACCGTTGACCGCCACGCCCAGCAAAATCAGCCACCAGGCGCCGCCGGAGCCGCCCGTCAGCAGCCCGATTGCAAAGCTGCCCTGGGTCATGCAGAGCCAGACGGCCCCCGCCAGCAGCAGGTTTCCGCCGAAAAAATGCATGGCCAGGTAGCGGTAGGAAGCCCGTTTGGCCCGGTGGGTGCCTCCGGCCCATACCAGATACCAGGAGGATACGGCCATCAGCTCCCAGAAGCAGATCAGGGAGATCCAGTCGCCGGCAAAGACCACGCAGAGGCTGCTTCCGGCATAGAGCAGAGACGCACACTTTTCGTACCGGGACACCGTGCCCAGGGAATAGATCCCGGCGATTACCGCGATGACGCAGAAGATCAGGCCGAAGGCCCTGGACAGACCGTCCACGGCCAGCAGCTGGAACCGGATGGAGCCGGTGAAATCATAGGTCAGACCGCCGTCTCCCAGGAAGATCATGGCGGCCAGCGCCAGGACCGCTCCCGCAAGGGCCGCGCCGCCCCGCAGCTTTGGATGGGGCAGAAACAGCGTCACCACCCCTGTTGCGATCAGAATCAGACCGGGATGCAGGTTATACATGATCCTCACCTCCACGGTCAAACCCATCGGTATAGTAATCGTTGTCACGCTGCAGCAGCGGCGCCATGGCCGCCTTGGCCAGCAGAATCAGCGCCATGCTGCCGCCCAATCCGACGGCGATATATTTCAGTAAAACGATCATAACAGGCCTCCTTCAAAGACTGCTGCCGCCGCCTGCTGGGCAAAGGTCAGAAGATGGGCGCCCAGATTCGGGGAAATGCCCAGCAAAACGCTGACGCAGGCCGTCAGAACCAGCGGGACCAGCATCGGCTTTGATGCCTCTCCCCGCAGGCTGCCGTCATATCCGGCAAAGTCCGGGTTGACATTCTTTCCGGTAAACGCGATATAGCAGACCGGCACCAGATAGGTCAGCGACAAAAGGGCACTGGCCACCAGGGTCGCGATGTACAGCGGTTCTCCGGCCTGCGCGGCGCCCTGGATGATGCTCAGCTTGCTCACAAAACCCACCATGAACGGCAGCCCCGCAATGCCCAGGGACGCGGCGGTAAAGGCGGTCATGGTCAGAGGCATGCGCCTTCCGATGCCCCGCATCTGGCTGATCTCTGACTTATGGGTCGTCACAAAGATGGCGCCGGCGCACATGAACAGGGTGATCTTCATAACCGCGTGAGCCACGATGTGGTAGATGGCGCCGCTGACGCTGACCGGCGTCAGGATGCAGACGCCCAGCACGATATAGGAAAGCTGTCCCACCGTGGAGTAGGCCAGTCTCGCCTTCAGGTTGTCCTTTCTGATGGCGATCAGAGAGGACAGCAGAATGGTCGCCACCGCGAACCACGCCAACACGTCGGTGACGCCGCTGGCTTTGCACAGCTCAGGACCGAAGGTATAGCATACCACCCGGATCACGCAGAAAGCGCCGGCTTTGACCACGGCTACGGCGTGAAGCAGAGCGCTGACCGGCGTCGGCGCCACCATGGCGGCCGGAAGCCAGCTGTGCAGCGGCATGACGCCTGCCTTTACCGCTCCGCCCAGGATCATCAGGAAGAAAGCCAGGGCCGCCTCCTTCTCCGTCATGCCCGTAACGAAGCCTCCGGCTGTGAAATCCAGCGTCCCGCACTTGACATAGACATACACGATGCCCGCAAAGAACAGCTGGCCGCTGGCCAGGGTGTAAAGCAGGTATTTTCTGCCGGATTTCTTTCCCTTTTCATCTCTGTAATGGACGACCAGAGGATAGGTCGCCACCGTCAGGATCTCGTAGAAGATAAAGAAGGTCAGCAGATTGGCGGAGAAGCAGATGCCGACGGCCCCCGACAGGCACATGGCGAAGGCGGAGAAATATCCCGTCTGATTCCGCTCCCCGTGGCCGCGCATGTATCCGATGGAGTAGATGCTGGTCAGGATCCACAGGCCGGAAGCCACACAGGCAAAGACCATGCCCAGGCTGTCCACACGGAAAGACAATCCGACGCCGTCTACGATCTCAAACAACGTGACATCAAAGGTGTTGCCCACCATGGCGGCCGGAATCATGGAGTACACACAGACCGCTTTCAGTATGGCCGCCGTCATGGTGATGGCTTCCCTGCTGTTGGCGGAAATCCTTTCTCCCGTGACCAGAATAAGCCCCGCCGCGGCCATGGAAATCAGCACCGCAATCACAGGGCGCAGACTCAATAGCATTTCTGTCATCTACGCCACCCCCATTATCGTCGTTGTCAAAAGATCCACGAACCAGGTATTCCCCAGGCCCAGACCCAGGATGCCGATGCCGCACAGCACGATGGGAACCATCATGGAAAGAGGCAGTTCCCGCTTTTTCTCAGGATGCAGCTCTCGATTCTCAGGATCTTCGTCCATAAAGATATGCTCCAGCAGGCCGAAGAAGTAGACGGCATTGAGCAGGCTGCTGACCACCAGCACCGCAATATAGGCATAGGAGCCGGCTTGGGCGGCGCCCAGGGCCAGGTACCATTTGCTGAAGAAACCCGCCGTCGGCGGGATGCCGACCATGGACAGAGCCGCCAGTACGATGACCACCGCCGTCTTCGGCATCTTCCGGTAGATCTGGCCCACCTTGTTCAGGGCGTAAACGCCGTAACGATACCGGATGCCTCCCAGGCAGAAGAACAGGCCGCTCTTCATGAAGGAGTGATTGATGATGTGCAGGACAGCGCCCAACAGGCCGTAGAAGTTTCCGATGGCAATGCCGATGCCCACATAGCCGATCTGCGCAATGCTGGAATAGGCAAGCATTCTGCGCAGATCCTTTTGTTGGATCGCTTTGACAGAGCCGTAGATCATGCCCAGCGACGCCATGACGCCGACGATGACCAGAAAACGGGACACGCTTTCATGGTTTGCATCGAAGACAAAGTAGAAGAACCGCAGCATTGCGTAAGCAGGCACCTTGCCCATGACGCCTGCGATCATCGGTGCGGCGCCGGGATGAGCCTCCGTATAGGCGGCTGGCTGCCAGCCGTGAAGCGGAAACAGCGCCATTTTGATGCCGAAGCCCAGGGTAAAGAAAACCATGGCGACCATGACGGTGCCGGAGCTGAGCACAGGCTCCAGCAGGCACGACATATCGTACATGTTCAGCGTTCCCGTTGCGCCGTACAGGAACGCCACACCGAGGAGATAGAAGGATGCGCCGATGGTGCCGATCAGAAGGTACCGAAACGCCGACACGACCCCTCTGTCGCCGCCCATGGCGATGAGCGTATAGCCGGACAGAGACGTAATCTCCAGAAAGACGTACAGATTAAACACGTCGCCGGTGGATGTCATCCCCAGCAGACCCGTGATCAAAAGGGACAGGACCGCATAGTAACCGGCACTGCGGACCCGGCCGGTGCCCTCCCAAAAAGGCATGCCGTACAAAGTGCTCAGGAAGCCCATGAAGCTGATCAGAACCAGCAGCACGCCGTTCAGGGAATCGATGGAAAACTCGATGCCGTAAGGCGGTTCCCAATTGCCGAACCAGTAATGAATTTCACCGGTTTTCGTGACCTGCCAGAGCTGCAGAATGGCAAAAACCAGGGACAGACCGGCCAGAGCCGTCACCGTCCACCTTCCGGCCTTTTGATGGAAGCGGGAGATCAAAGGACAGGTCAAAGCACCCAAAAGCGGGCAGAACACGACCAGAACGGGAAGATTTGACATTAGGAACATGACTCGTCCTCCTTTTTGATGATGTCCTCTTCCTCCATGGAATGATACGTTTCCTTGATCCTCATCAGGAAGGCCAGGCCCAGTCCCGTCGTGCCCAGGCTGACGACGATGGCGGTCAGCATCAAAGCGTGGGGCAGCGGGTTGATGTAATCCTCCGCACGGAACAGCCCGGACAGAGTCACCGGAATCGTGCCTCCGTTTTTCTGTCCCAGACAGAGGAAGAAAAAGATGACTGCCACCTGCATGATATTCATACAGATCAGTTTTTTCATGTAATTGCCGCAGGTCGCCATACCGAACATCCCGAGAAAGAACAGCAAGATGGTCAGCAGATAAATCCCCCGCTCGGCTAAAAAGGCGTTAAGCTCGGTCATGAATGTCTTTCCTTTCTAAAACCGCTTCCAGAATGGTGATGATCGTGGCGCCGACACAGACGGTGACGCCGGTCTCAATCAGCAGGATACCGACGGAATGAAGCTCCGCCTCATGCATCGGAAGCGGCAGTTTTCCGTATTCCAGAAACTTTCCTCCGAAGAGCAGCGGCAGAAATCCGGTCAACGCATAGATCAACACGCCGACCGCCGCCGTACACAGAGAAACATACTGGGTGACTTTGACGGCTTTGATCCTGA
>CAZGED010000084.1:0-7560 GCA_964525085.1 uncultured Senimuribacter sp. | reverse complement strand
GAGCGCACGGTCATAACGATGATAGTATACCAACATCTCCCCCAAATTGCAACGCTCTCACCAATTTTTTATACTATTCCTCATATAAAATAGACGATTTGGATATAGACAAGACGCGTCAGCGGCCGCCTCCCCGCATCGCGTGGCGGCGGCCGCTGACGCGTCCGCGTATCTCATCTGTTTCCTGATCGGATATTGCCCATAATAGTACGCTTTGTTTGTATTCGCTTTCCTGCGCGCGGTCCATACCGCCGGTCAGTACGCTTATACGATCGTCAAGCGGCGCGTTAAGGCGAAAGCAACCGCTCCAACGGCCAGAAGCACACCTCCAATTGCGGAAAGCAAAAGAAAAACAGAAAACGCCTGTTCTTCCGGCACATAAGCCCGGTCCGGCTGACCGGGGTCGTAGCGCACCGTCACGGTCTGGCCAAGAGAAAACTTTCCCTCCTGGCGCCCGATATTGCTTCGGTACATCATGGTCTGTCCATCCACCACATACTCATAGGTAGGGACCCATGTATATGTTGGTATTTTGTCTCCGGAGTGGATATTCTGTTTTTTTCGCGGCTCTAACGCTGTCACAACGCCTGTTGTAGTGGCCGTGCAGGTTTTGTTCTTACCGGCCGCAATAAAGATGGAAAACAAGCCGGCTATGAGCAGGATCGCGCCTGTGATGAGAAAAATGAGCGGCAATCCTGTTTTGATCAGTCGTTCAATTCGCATTGGCAGCTTTCTTGACGATTTTTCCGTCTACCGCCTCAAGTTCGCCGAGTTGGTTCAACGCCTGTCGGAATTTTAATTCATCCTCGTCCTGGAAGCCGATGAAAAAAACTGCCTCAATGGCGTCCCTGTTGAAAAAGAACATCTCCTCGGAGTTGGTCATTCCTTCCGGATACAGACATGCTACATAGTCGTAGACCTTGTCCTCTCCCGCTTTGCAGACGATGCGTCCGCAAATCATCACCCTGTGGGTACCTCCGATCAACCTGACAATAGAGCCAATGGGCATTAGATCTTTATACATTACTATACCTCCTTATGTCCTTTACCAGCCGAACTTGAAGTCCGACCAATCGATGGAAATTTCGATGCCAAGCCCGGCCAGCACGCCAACGTCCACCGTACCGGTGACTCCGCCTGCCGTAGCTTCCATACCAGCCGCGGCGCTGGCTCCGCCTACGTGCCCGGAGAGGCCAATATTAAAATCAATGCCAAGCAAGGTAAATCCGCCGGAAACCTTGCCGCTTGCAGCATAGCCCTTAGCGCCCACTTCCGCCTTGAATCCGTATTCCGTTGTCACATTCCCGCTGTCATCCTCTACAGTGATCTTTCCCAGCTCCACCTCCGCTTTCGCTTCGCCATCTAAAATCTTTCCTTCTCCGTTTATATGGACGTTATTGTTGTCGGAGCCCAAGGATGCCTCCGCTTCTCCCTGTAACACCGCACCTTTCACCTTGGCTTTCGCCCCCAGGCTGGGCGCGAACATGCCGTCTTCAAAGAGCGTCGCGCCGGCTGTTGCTGTTCCTGTTGCAGTGAGGACCGTACCGGTCACACTTCCGGCAAGCGGTCCAACGCTCCCGACCGCACTCCCTTCAGCGCCGAAAACAGTACCCTTTACCCCTATGCCAACGCCAACATCTTCAAGATTATATTTTCCATCCTCGTCTTGCTTCCACTCGGCGGATAGCTTTCCGGTCGTACCGTAAGAGTATCCCAAAACCGAACCGGACACCGAGCCGGAAGCCACACCGTTTCCGCCGCCAACTGAGCCAGAAAGCACGGAGCCGCTGCCTCCAAAGCCGGTATCTTTTTCGGTCCCCTGCGCCATGTCCAACAAAGCGCCGGACAAGACGCCCGCTGCGGCCGGCGCTTCAGAGAGGGCATTGAAGTCTGCGGCATTGATTTTCTCAGTCGTATCATAGTTTACCGCTATTCGCTTCAAATCGCAAGCATGTTCGTGGACCATGCCATACATTTTTTGCATATCGTCGTTCAGCGCGTCAAATTTCCGTCGATAGAGCTTCGCCGCCTGGTAGTCCCACGAGGTCCCCAGTGAGTGAACGATCTGCTGCATGGCGTCGGTAATACGCCTGACCGCAGCCGCTGAGTCATCAAACCGGGACGCCGCGATCTGTAATTTTTGCGGCGTCACGCGCAGTGTAAACTGATCCATATCTTATATAACCTCCTTTCTATGGATCTGTCATACGCTTCTCATGTGAAACGGTCCAATTGTATATTCCGGTAACAGGGCGCTCATCCCTCGCGATCTCTGTATTGGGAATGATGACCACGTTTCCCGGATCAGCCTGGGGGCACGGGACTACGGGCAGCCTTGACGGATCTAGTCGCCACATAACACGGAATGTTGTGCTCGGCCAGGAAACCGACATTGTTTGTGTCCTCATACAGGTCGGTCAATTGAAATCCGGCAGCAAGCTGGCCGCCGATCTCCTCGGTCAGCGTGTGAGAAAACTGCATTCCCCAATCATGTTCGTCCAACTGGCGCTTGTGGTCCTCGTTGACCAATGGATCAAAAGGCAGGAAATTGGTGATCCGCGTTTCATCCTCCCAGGTAATAAAGTTTATATATGTATCAAACGCTGTCACCAGGATCCCACCGGGACGCAGTACGCGGTAGCATTCACGAAAAATGGGCTCCACAAACCTCACATACCGGTGAGAAATTGGGTTGTAGATGATGTCGAAGGACGCGTCGCCGAACGGAAAAGGCTGGGTCATATCTGCCCGCACAGCGTTTACGGCATAGCCTTCTCGCCGCGCAACCAGCAGCTCGCTTTCAATTTGGCTTTTGGAGAGATCCATGACCGTACATCTTGCGCCTAAAGCCGAAAAAATGGGAATTTGCTGGCCGCCGCCGCTGGCCAGGCCCAACACATCCTTGCCCTTGAGATCCCCCAGCCAACGACGCGGCATGGGCACGTTATGCGTCGGGCAGACGTCCCACGCTCCGCCTTTTGCCGCCTCATATTCCTCATGGGAAATAGGCTGACCGTAAGGCCATCCGCGCATACACCACCAATCCGTGGTCTGCGCGTTGATCTCCTGATAATTCACGTGTGCTCACCCCGTGTTCTATGTATTCAACGCGGGCAAGTCCACTCCCGCCCGCCTGTTGGGATCATACCACAAGCAAGCCTGTCCTCGACCCGGATCAGACAAACGGTTCGGTTTGGGCGACGAACGGCCGGTTTCGGCAAAACGGCGGGAACCGATGTTCCCGCCGTTTTTTGATCTCATACGCTTTTAACTTGGAAAAACGGTATCACAGTATGTTCCTTATGCGGAGAGCAAGGCAACAAGCCGATGCAGCAGCGCCGCGTACTGGGCCCGGGTCGTCTTGCCCTTGGGATCCATATATCCATTGCCGACGCCCTTGAAGATCCCGTATTTGTACAGGACCTGGAATGCGGCCATACCGGCCTCGGACATCTGATCCGCGTCCTTGAATACTACGATATCATCCGGAACCGTGCAGTCGATGCCTACGCGGTTCAAATACTTTACCAGCATGATCGCCATATCCTCACGGCTGGTGGGAATGTATTCGCTGAACACCGATCCGGGGAGCATTCCCGCCTCCTTTGCCCAAATCGCGGCGGCAGTGTACCAGGCGCCTTCCGGGATGCCCTCGTACTCCACATAGGCAATGCTGTCCAGATCCACAGCTTCCAGCCGTGCGAGAGTGGTAACGATCATCGGCTGAGTAATCGACATGGCCGGGGAGAACATGGTCGCCGAAGTCCCTGTCATATAGCCGTTTTCATAGGCCCACTTTACGTCATCCAAATACCACTCCGTGCTCGTCAGCGGTACGTCTTTGAGAGGCCAGCCGGAGTTGTCGGTTTCCTGTGTCGGCGTCGATTGAGAAGTCGTCGACCCGCCGGGATTCGCTGTCGAAGAACCGCCTCCGGAGGAGCCGCCGGCCGTATTCCTGATCGGGGTCGTCACCGTGTAGTTCTGCGAAGCGTGTCTCAGCGTCTGGTCGTCCATTGATGTCGTGTAGAAGGCGGCGGAAAGCGTATGCGTTCCGGTCCCCACGCTGGTGCTTGCCAGAGACTGCTTGTAGACCGTCAGGATCGTGCTTCCCGGGTCGTATTTGTAGTCCACGTTGGCCGTAAGCTTTTCCCCGTCCAGGTACAACTCTCTGAATCTTGCATACTCGCCCAGAGTGACCAGATACAATACGCTGTTGCTCCAGTCATTGACTCCGGCCTCCCCCTCTGTGGGCGCAAAGAGGGGGCTCGTCTCATCTCCATCGGCGATATTGGTCGTGGTGCCGTCCTGGTTGGGGATTGCCTGCGTGATCTTATACTCCTCATCGTGATCGGGTGTTCCGTCCACCAGGCCGGTCTCGCCCCAGCCCCAGACATTGTGGTCCGTGTTGTCCTGCACGGTCAGCGTGAACTCCGCCTCAGCAGTCTGCTTGCCATTTACCAGGTACTTGTAATCCTGAAGCGCGTCCAGTCCTGTGGCGAGTTCGCTCAATACGTCGCTCAGATCCTGGGTGGCCTTGACTCTGACGTTGTACTCGCCGGCAGCCTGCGGTATGCCATACAGGACGCCGGTCTTAGACAGCTTGAGGGCAGCGGGCAAGGAATCCGTTCCATCGTAATTCAACTCAAACTCCACTGCGTCGGAGTCTGCCATGCTGTTGGTCTGAATCAACTGGTCATAGACCACATACTTCACAGCATCCTTCAGCGTGGCCGTCTCGATCGCAAACTGGGCGTAACCGACCAGCTCGATCGTGTAAGTCTCCCCGGCGCCGGAGATGGTCAGTGTGCCGCTGATCTTCTCCGGGTTCCCATTTTCATCATATTGGGGGACCAGCCGCACTTTGGTGATGAAGTTCTGGTAGCTGCTTCCGCTTCCTATGGACGTAAAGGCGTCGATCTTGCCGTCTCCGCCGTTCCAGTACTCATCGAGCGCCACACCGGTGGCATCCTCGCTCAAGGTCACCTTCAGGTCCGTCAATTCTGCATCGCCGATGTTGGCGATAAAGATGTCGTGATAATTGCCATGCTCGTCGTCCAGAACTACGACCCGCTGATAACCGCCATCCGCCGTTCTGTGGCTATCCGCGGCATTGCTGACACCGTTGACAAACAGCTTGGCGCCTCCGGCAGACTGTGTTACATAGCTGATCCAATAGTTTTTCAGGTTTTCACCGTTCTCCGCGTTGGCAGAATAATGCTCCTGCGTCACGGTCCCATTCAACGTGACCGTACAGGCGGTCAGGTCTTCGATCCGATCCGCGCTCTCCGTTCCTTTGCTCATGTAAATGCTGGAGTCGTGTTTTGAGAAGCTGGGGTGAATGGTCGTCCCATCCGCAATTGCCGTCCCATCTCTGTTCAGAATGAACAGTGTCTGGTAGCCGTTGTAGTAATAGGAATCGTCGTTGTAGCGCAGATAATCGGAGTCGATGCCGCTGTCCCGGACTCCTTTGACCTCAAAATAGGTGTCTGTGCTGAGAGGCTTATAGGGATTGCCGGCCGTAGCGTCGTACTCAGTCCCCATCACCGTCTCGATAACATTGGTATAATATACAACGTCATCGGTACCAATGACCGTAAACTGCGTTCCCTGCGCAAACTTGCTGCTGAGGTGAACGGTCGTTGTGTCGACCGTCCCGCTGACAGACACAAACAGTTTGTCTTTGATGTCGGCCGCGCCGGCTGCCTCCGCCGCTGCCTTGGTCTCATAATATCCCTCATAGGCCGCCGAGACATAGTTGATCCCATGTGTCCCGCCCGCGTTGCCTGTTTCTTCATCATCATAAAACGTCAGCGTCACAAAGCATTGAGAGTCAGCAGCCGTGCCATACGGCAAAGTGGCCTGACTATAATATTTGTTCGTTTCGGGATCGAACCTCAAAGAAAGGTATTTATAATAGTACGAGGAATAGCTCCCGCTCGAGTTCGGATAATACAATTCATCGACCGAAACCCATTTGTCGGCAGCAAACAGCCCCATATTAAAGGGGACATAAAGCGTTATATCCCTATAGGTCAACACCGCGGTCAAGCATACGGAATCTTCCAGGCTGATCTCCATCCCGCCCGAGGCGGTCACATCAGCGTCCAGCAGCTTCTCCTTCACGCTGACGGCAGCGGGATCCGCTTCAGTGATCTCATCGGCGGAACGGTATCTCCCTTCATAGATCTCCTCGACCGTATACCCGGATCCTTCTGCCGCCGCCAGAGCCGCCAGATAGGTCGCTTCCGTGTCGCTGTCCTTCCGATAGAGCGTCGCATCCAGCCAACCGCTACCGCTGCTCTCTACACCCCAATATCCATGTGTATCAAGCAGTGTGATCGCTTCAGACGTGCCTTTCTTAGCCACGGAGAGTGTGAAGATCTCAGATAAGTCCAACCAGGAAAGCGGATTAATATCAATGTACACATAGTAGCGGATACAGTCGGTTGAGGTCGTCAGCACCTCATTGGACGCTCCGATGATCAGTTCCAGATTGAATGAGCCAGACGCATACAAATCAGCCAAATCGACAGTTCCATCCAATCCGCCTGTCACTAATTGGTATTTATCTGTGCTGTCATATTTACCTTTCCATGCGACGGCGGTCTTGCCGGCATCTTTATAACTGGCCAAATCGGTACTCTTGATCAACTCTGAGATTTTGACATTGCCCAGCGCCGCCTCGATCTCCTCTGTCATCATCATGTCGCTCGACTCTGTGGTAGAGATCCCTTCGGGAGTCAGGTATACGGTGTTGCTGGCAGTTGTAAGCGGCTTGAGCGAGTAGGGCGCGGTGCTGTCATTGGCGAGCAGGAAGAAACGGTCGCCGATCACGAGAGAAAGTCCATATTTGCTCTCGGCAAATACGAGCGTCTCTTCCACGCCGTTTACCAGAAACTTCTGTTGATAGCTCCCGGTCTTTTCCGCCTTCGCGTATTCATCCTGGCCGATCTCGATCAGGAACAGCCATCCCGCACCCGCAAAGTCTTGTCTCTCCTCCTCATCAAGCTCTGTGTACAGGGCATGATCCGTAGCTCCGGCGGCTTGCGCGTCCGATTCCGTTTCAAAGATCGGAATAAATTTTTTCAGCGTCTCGCTCCAATAGGAAACAGAGGCGGGGGCCTTCCCGTTCACCTCATCCGCTGCCAGGGTGGTGAACGGCAGCGCTGTAAGCAGCATTGCCACCGCCAGAAGCATGGATAAACACTGTCTCAATCTTCGCATCTGAGATCCTCCTCATGTCATTTTATCAATCAAAGAAAATCGTATGATCCCTTACCCGGCCGTCCGGCGGTGCACGACTGATCATCATTCGCCGACCCTCCTCACGAAATCCCCGCCAGCGCCCTCAGTTCGGCCAGCGAGTAGATCGGACTCTGTCGTAATACGCCGTGCTGATCGTCAAAGACCAGGGTGCCATCCGGCAGAATATCGCACAGATCCGGCAGCCGTGCCAGGGTCTCGCCATCGGCCCCCAGCAGGAGTCCATAACGGTCCCCTCCGGCTGTCATATATTCCGTCACGATATAGTCCCCGACCTGCGTGACATAGATCAGGTAG
>CAZGED010000083.1:0-7697 GCA_964525085.1 uncultured Senimuribacter sp. | reverse complement strand
CAAAAGAAAACCGTCCCGAGCCGGGAGCAAAGGGCTGTTGCCGCGCTCCCTCCTGGGGCGGTTTTGTGTTGTCATTTGGAGAAGTATTCCTCTCTCAGCATGGACATGAGATGGACGTCATAGAGGACGCCGTTCTTCCGGCAGTTTTTTCGGAGGACGCCCTCTCGCTGAAAGCCCAGATTTTCATAGAGAAAGCCGGCCGGATTGCCGGTATAGTGGTCCAAATACAGCCGCTGCAGGTTCAGGTCTTCAAAGCAGTATTTCATCATGGCCTCCATGGCCTGACGTCCGTAACCCCTGCCGCGGAGGGAGGCATCGCCGATGTAGATGCGCCAAAGCTCGGCCTTCCAGCCGGGAATGATGTCCGCCAGAACGATGCGGCCGATGATGGCGGGGTCGGGGCGGCTGGACAGGCCGCTATTTGCAGCGTGATGATCAGGAAGCGCGCCGCCATTTGCCTCGCTATAGCCAGTACTGCCGTTTGCGTCGCTGCCGCCTGTATTGCCGTTTATTTCGCCGTCGCCGGCACTGTTCTTTGTGCCGCCGTCGCCAGCGTCTCCGCCGCGGCATTTCAGCAGAATCGTAAACTGCTCCGCCGCTGGATCGTCTTCGTCTGTGAAAAATTTATGATAGACCTCTTCTCTGGTCTGCCCGTCTCGGATACTGAAAAATTCTGTCACCTCCGGATGCTGCTCCCAGAGGAAGAACTGGTCCAGGTCGTCAAAGGCAGTTCTACGGATGATGAGATCCTGCGTTTCTAAAGTTGTTGATATCATGGCCGCTCCTTTCGTTTTTCTATAGACAGCATAGAATCATTGATTTCAGTATAACATAATTTCTGCGTTTTGTGGATGGAGATTGAGGGTAAGCATCAGAGCTTATTCGCAAAATACTCCGGCAAAATGCCACAAAACACTCCGATAAAATACAGCAAAACACTCCGATGAATCTTGACAAAGGGTGAACCCTCAAATATAATGAACAAGAAGAGGTGAGAACATGAACGGAGAGTATTTGCCAAGAATTACGGATAGAATTTTGGAAGAGTCTTTAGAAGCTTTTGGCGCGGTTCTCATTGTAGGGCCTAAATGGTGCGGAAAGACGACGACGGCTGAGCAGTATGCGGCAAGTGCGATGAAACTGCAGGATCAAAAGAGGTCAAAGCAGTACCTAATGATGGCAGACCTCGATCCGGCCAGATTACTGCAGGGCGACACGCCGCGCTTGATCGATGAGTGGCAGATGGCTCCGGTGCTGTGGGATACGATAAGAGCAGAGGTAGACGAAAGAGGAGAAGAGGGCCAGTTTATTTTGACAGGCTCAGTTATTCCGGTTGATGACGGAATGTCACATACCGGTACAGGAAGAGTCGGCAGGCTGCGGATGTATCCTATGAGTTTATATGAGTCAGGGGAATCTAACGGCAGAGTATCCTTAATGGATTTGTTTGATACTGACGCGGATGTGGACGGAGTTATGTCATCCTTAACGATAGATGAACTGGCATTTACAATTTGCCGCGGAGGGTGGCCTGCGGCTATAAAACGGGGAAGGAAAAGTGCGCTTCTGTTGGCGGAAAGATATATTCAGGCTATTTGTGAGTCTGATGTATCCAGGGTGGACGCCAGCAAGAGGAATCCGCAGCGGGTCAGAGCAATTCTTCGCGCATACGCCAGAAATCTTTCGACTTTAGCAAGGAAGAAATCTATCATAGATGATGTGGCAGCGAATGATATGAATCTATCTGAAAGTACTTTCTATGAGTATTTGAATATTCTGAATCGCCTTTTCGTTTTTCAGGATATTCCTGCGTGGTGTCCTTCGATTCGCTCTAAGTCAGCGATTCGTGCGGGAAATAAGATAGGTTTTACAGATCCGTCTTTGGCAGCAGCATCTCTTGGATTGACACCGGAGCGGCTTTTAAATGATCTGGAAACCTTCGGATTCTTTTTTGAATCACTGTGTATCAGGGATTTGAGAATCTATTCTCAGGCAATGGGAGGGCATGTTTCATACTATCAGGATCGCTACGGATTGGAAAGCGACTGCGTGCTGCATTTAAAAGATGGACGGTATGCTTTGATAGAGGTAAAGCTAGGAAGCCGACAGATTGAAGAGGGGGCCGCTCATTTGTTGGAGCTTGCAGCTTTGATCAGAAAGCACAAGGAAAGTGGCAGCGGCAGGCTGGATGAACCGACTGTACTGATCGTTTTAACAGGAGGCGAATATGCTTATCGCAGGAAAGACGGTGTTTATGTAATTCCGGTGGGATGCTTAAAAGACTGATGAAAGGCTGACTCTGCCCTCACGGAATAACGATAAGATAACACCTATGACAAATATATGGGAGAAGCTTAAAATCACAGTTATATATAAGGAGGAAACGATGAGCGCAAAAGTTTATTTTACTGACATGCATGTGAAGACCGGCGACAGCCTGTTGGACAAATTTGAGCGTCTGATCACCGCCGCCGGCATCGATCAGATCGACTTCACCGACAAGTTTGTGGCAGTCAAGCTCCACTTCGGAGAGTACGGGAACATGGCGTTCCTGCGGCAACAGTACGCGAAGGTCCTCTGCGACCACATCAAAGCCCGGGGCGGCAAGCCTTTCCTGACCGACTGCAACACCCTGTATGTGGGTTACCGAAACAACGCCCTGAACCATCTGGACGCGGCGTACATGAACGGCTACAATCCGCTGGCTACAGGGGTTCATACCATCATCGCCGACGGCCTTCGCGGCACAGATGAGCGGGAGATCCCTGTCGAGGGCGGTGAATACGTCAAAGCGGCAAAGATCGGCGCGGCCATCGCAGAAGCGGACATTCTGATTTCCCTGACCCACTTTAAGGGCCACGTCAGCGCCGGGTTCGGCGGCACGATCAAAAATATCGGCATGGGCGCGGGCTCCAAAAAGGGAAAGATGGAGATGCACAGCAGCGGTACGCCTTTGATTGTAAAGAAGCGGTGCATCGGCTGCGGCATGTGCGTAAAGAACTGCGCCAACGACGGCGTTCACGTCATCGATAAGAAGGCCGTCATCGATGAGGACAAATGTGTCGGCTGCGGCTACTGCATCGCCTACTGTCCAAAGGGAGCCATCGCCACAAAGTGGGACGAGGCGAAACCGGTCTTGAACAAAAAGATCGCCGAATACGCCAAGGCGGCCTTGGCCGGAAAACCGGCTTTCCACATCAGCCTGCTGGTAGACGTGTCTCCTGACTGCGACTGCGAGGGCGGCAACGATGTCCCCGTCATTCCAGATGTGGGCATGTTTGCGTCCTTTGATCCTGTAGCCATCGACCAGGCATGCGTGGACGCCGCCAACAGACAGCCGGTCATCTCCGGCAGCGAAGCGGACAAAGGCGTCTGTCACGATCACAGCTGCGGCCATGACCACAGCCGCGGGGACGGCCACGACGTGTTCAAGCTCATGCATCCCGACACCGATTGGGAGGCGGGGCTGACCCACGGCGAAAAGCTGGGCATCGGCACCAGAGAATATGGGTTGATAGAAGTAAAATAGCGATAAACCGTGAAACCATGACAGCCGGTCCGGCATTTGGGTCGGCTGTTGGTATCAGCAGCGGCATCACAAAATCTTCACAATTTTTGTTAGCACTCACTCTTGACGAGTGCTAACAAATGTGATATAGTATAGTTACCAAAAGGAAAGGGAGCAGGACGTGCAATAGAAAAAACACCACCGAATCCTAAACATCCCAGAGTTTACAAATATAATATGTAAAGGAGCGATGATTATGTTAGTGCCAAGTGTTTTTACGAGAGATTTATTTGATGACTTTTTTGAGCCGCGTTACCGCGGATATGATCACAACAGCGAGCTGATGAAGACTGATATCAGGGAGAATCAGGACGGTTATGAGCTTTCCATGGATCTGCCCGGCGTGAAGAAGGAGGATCTGAAGGCAGAGCTGAAGGACGGCTGTCTGACCATCAGCGCCACCAGCAACCAGAGCAGAGATGAGAAAGACGACCAGGGCAGATATATCCGCAGGGAGCGCTATAGCGGCAGTTTCAGCCGGAGCTTCTACGTCGGCGAAGACGTGACCCAGGAGGATATCAAAGCGAAGTTTGAGGACGGAACCTTGACTCTGCAGGTTCCGAAGAAAGAGCAGCTACCGAAGGTCGAGGAAAAGAAATATATTGCGATCGAGGGATAAGTACTGTTTCAACAAGGCCAGCCACATCCGGTATGTCGGCTGGCTTTTAAAGTTCAGCAGAGCCTGGATGGCCCCTTGGGATCCTTACGAGCGCTTTTTCTATCGTAGATCCGGCCTTCTTTTTTTGCAATTCGTTAATGGAATATTTCATACAGAATCCTCCGTGTTATGAAACATCTAAGTCGGCAGCGGCGGTGTTTGCGAAGCGGAGGATCTGATCTATTTGAAATCAAAAAGGCGGAACCCTTTGCGGCCCCGCCTTTTTTTATAAGGCTGTTTTATTTGCTCTCCGCGTCGCAGTACGCGCACCTGTAAACCTTCTTATATTTGTCTACCAGCTTGAACTTATGTACGATCTCCTGCTCTACGGAAGTGATGCATCTCGGATTCTTACACTTGATGACGCCGGTCAGGGTTTCCGGCAGCTCCAGATGTTTTTTCTCGTACAGCTTGCCGTCCTTGACGATGTTGACGGTGACATTGCTGTCGATGTAGCCCAGCACGTCCATGTCCAGATCGATGAGCTGGTCGATCTTGATAATGTCTTTCTTTCCGTATTTGGAGCTGTCCGCGTTCTGAATGATTGCGACACAGTTGTCGATCTTGTCCAGTCTGAGCAGTTCGTAGATCTGCATGCTCTTGCCGGCTTTGATGTGGTCTAAAACGATACCGGTGCTTACTCCATCTATATTCATCTGTTTACCTCCTTGTATTTGCTTGTATTTCGCTTGTATTGCGGCGTCCTGCGGAAAATGCGGCCGGCGGGGCGCTCATGGGTGTAAATAACGGATGGACCTCTTGTTGGCCTTTGTTAGCCACTTGTTAGCCCTTGCTGGTCTATGCTTCCCTTTTGATGCCCAGCAGGTACAGGATCAGAGCCATTCTGATGTGCTTGCCGCAGAGGGCCTGGAAAAAGTAGCAGGCTCTCGGGTCGTCGTCCACCTCCACAGAGATCTCGTTGACTCTGGGCAGCGGATGCATGATGGTCAGATCTTCCTTTGCCGACTGTAATTTTTCCAGATTCAGAATATAGCTGTCTTTCAGTCTTACGTAGTCCTCTTCGTTGAAGAAACGCTCTTTCTGTACGCGGGTCATGTACAGGATATCCAACTCTTCGATGGCGTCTTCCAGTCTTTCGACTTCCTTCCACTCAGCGCCGGCAGCGTCCATCTTTTCCTTTACATATGTAGGAACCTGCAGCTCGTAAGGTGAGATCAAAACGAATTTGATGTTGTCGTATCTGAGCATCGCTTCGATGAGGGAGTGAACGGTCCTGCCAAACTTCAGGTCACCGCAGAGGCCGATGGTCATGTCGGACAGTCTGCCCTTCTTTCTTTTGATGGTCAGAAGGTCGGTCAGAGTCTGGGTCGGATGGAAGTGTCCGCCGTCTCCGCCGTTGATGATAGGCACGGTGGTTCTCTGTAATGCGACGATAGGCGCGCCTTCCTTCGGGTGTCTCATCGCAATGATGTCCGCGTAGCAGCCGACGGTTCGGATGGTGTCGCTGACGCTTTCGCCCTTTGCCGCGGAGCTGGAGCTGGCTTCGGAGAATCCCAGAACGCTGCCGCCCAGTTCCAGCATGGCGGCTTCAAAGCTGAGTCTGGTTCTGGTGCTTGGCTCGAAGAACAGGGTAGCCAGTTTCTTGTGGGCGCAGATGTCTTCGTATGCCGCGTGGTTTTCCACGATGTCGTCAGCGACCCGGATCAGCTCGTCGATTTCTTCCACCGTGAAGTCGGTAATGTTGATTAAACTCTTGATCTCACTCATTTATTTCTCCCCTTTCATCCATCCCTCGTCAGAAGGATTGTCCCTAAACTTTAAAATTTTCTCTTTATCTTCAGCTTTGATATAGCCGGTGTCAGCGGCGACTTCTACCAAAGCGTCAAGGTCGCATAAGCTTACATTCTTGACCTGGTGTTCTGCCATTCTGTCCAGGCCCTTTTTCATGCCGTAGGTAAAAATGCTGACGATGCCCAGAACCTCGGCGCCTGCTGCCCGCAGGACCTCTACGGTGTCGATGGCGGAGCCTCCGGTAGAAATCAGATCCTCCACGACGACTACCTTCTGGCCAGGCTCCAGTTTACCTTCGATTTGGTTGGTCCTGCCGTGGTCTTTGGCGGAACCGCGTACATAACCCATCGGAATATTCATCAGATGGCCTACGATGGCGGCGTGGGCGATGCCTGCGGTGCTGGTGCCCATGACCACCTGGCAGTCAGGATAGTTTTCCCGGATGGTCTCAACCAGGCTTTCCTCCACCAAAGTTCTGACCTCCGGCGCTGTCAGCGTCAGACGGTTGTCGCAGTAGATGGGGCTTTTGATGCCGCTGGCCCAGGTAAAGGGCTCTTCCGGTCTCAGAAAGACCGCCTCGATGGACAGCAGTCCTTTTGCAATATCTTGCTTCATGATCTATACCTCCAAAAATTCTTTACAACATCTCTCGTAAGCGGCCACAGGGTCTTCGGCTTTGGTAATCGGGCGGCCCACTACGATGTAGTCGGATCCCAGCTTTCTTGCCCCTTCCGGCGTGGTGACGCGGACCTGGTCGTCCTTTGCCGCGTCAGCAAAGCGCACGCCCGGCGTCACGGTCAGGAACCCTTCGCCACAGGCCTGATGAATCTTTTCCGCTTCCAGTGGTGAGCAGACCACACCGTCCAATCCGGCTTCCCTTGCGTTCTGCGCGTATTTTGTCACGACTTCCGGCAGTGGCGCGTCGATGAGCAGCTCCTGCTGCATTCTCTCCTGGCTGGTGGAGGTCAGCTGGGTGACGGCGATCAAAAGGGGCCGGCTGCCGTCTTCGCGGGTCAGGCCGCGGATGGCGGCTTCCATCATATCCCTGGTTCCGGCAGCGTGGAGATTGCACATATCCACATCCAGCTTAGACAGGGCGGCCATGGCCTTTTCTACCGTATTGGGGATGTCGTGAAGCTTCAGGTCCAGAAAGATCTTGTGGCCTCTGGCTTTGATCTCTCTGACGATGGCAGGGCCTTCACTGTAGAACAGCTCCATGCCGATCTTTACATAGGGTTTCTTTCCGGTAAATTTGTCCAGAAAGGCCAGCGTCGCTTCCTTGGAAGGAAAGTCGCAGGCGATGATGACGTCTTTTCCCATGATGGATTCCTCCTGTTGTTTTATTGTGATAATGGTTGCCCGGCGCGTTTCGCGCATTTTGCTTATTCTATGATTCCGATGATATCGGACAGTCTTTCGATTCCCAGTTCTTCGCATACGGCAGGCAGCGTTTCGATGATCTCCTTGCAGGCGTATGGGTTGACCAGATTGGCCGCGCCCACCTGCACGGCGGTCGCGCCGGCCATCATCATTTCGATGACGTCTCTGGCGGAGCTTACGCCGCCCATGCCGATGACAGGGATCTTCACGGCCTTCGACACCTGGTAAACCATTCTTACGGCAACCGGGAAGATGGCAGGACCGGAGAATCCGCCCATCTTGTTGGCGATGACCGGCTTTCTGCGGGCGATATCGATGCGCATCCCCAGCAGGGTGTTG
>CAZGED010000082.1:0-7828 GCA_964525085.1 uncultured Senimuribacter sp. | reverse complement strand
CATAGTTGGTTTATAGGTTATATATAACACAGTTTTACCATAATGTCAAGCCGGTGCCGTCATAAAAACAGGCCTGCGCAGAATAAACATTCCGCACAGGCCTTACGAGAGTGGTTAGAGTGTTTCAGGTCTGCGGCATCTCGGAAAAATAATCCAAAAAGAAGGCGTGGAAAAGCCGCATGGCCTTGGAGTGATAGTTGCGTTTGATATAGGCGATACCGCAGGAGCGGCGGCAATATTCCTCAGCCACCGGCCGGAACGTCAGATCCTTGCTCCAGGGGAACTGGGCGCTGTTTTTCTGATCCATCAAAAAACGCTGTTCCACCAGGAAGGAAACGCCTTTGCCCTTGCTGATGGACTGCCCGATCAGCTCCGGGAAAAATCCCTGAAAGCAGATCGTAGGCTCAAAGCCCGCCTGACGGCAGAAATCAAGGGTCAGATCCTGTATGTCTGAATTTGGGTTGTTGCAGAAGAAGCGCTCATACCGAAGATCCTCCATGTGTACCACTTCCTGCTTGGCCAGCGGATGATGGACGGACATCAATAATCCCAGCTTTTCAGAAAAGACCTCCTGCCAGTTGACATCCATATAATTCATCTGGGTGCTGGTGATGGCCACATCGACCTTGTGTTCTCTCAGCGTCTCCAAGAGCTGCTTTGAGGAATATTGGAGGTAGTAAATGGAGATGTTCGGATATTTCTGCATAAAATCCAGAATGCATTTTTGCAGCAGACTGGGTTCCCGGCCGGGAAAGGAGGAGCCGATATACAGGGAGCCGCTGACGCCGTCCTGGGTGTCGCGAAATCGCTGCTGCAGGGAATCCAGCTCCTGAAAGATCCGTTTCGCGGCTTTTTGCAGGATGATGCCGTTTTCGTTCAGGGAGATGTTTTTTCCCTCACGCTCAAACAGCTGCACGCCCAGCTCCTGCTCCAGATTGGAGATCGCGCGGCTGAGTGCGGGCTGGGTGATGTGCAGTTCTTCCGCGGCCTGCGTGATATGCTCTTTTTCGGCGACCTTCAGAAAGTACGCCAGATTTGTCAGGTTCATAAAACTCCCCCCAAAAGGCATTATACCTGCTCGGTCAGGGTTTTTCAATATACAGGAAAAAGTTGGCATTTTTGCGGAAAAGCGCAAATTTGCGGCACTTTATCAATCTGTGGTATACTGATAGGCTTTTTCCGGGTCGATATAATCGCTGAGCTGGGACATGGAGATGACCTCCATCCCCAACTCCTTCAGCACCTCCATCTGGCGCTCAAACGGGCAGGGGCCCGGCCAGGTCTCCGGGGAGACATCATGGTAGGTGATCCCGAATACCATGCCGTTTGGGGTTTCAGAGATGCGCTGGCGCAGCAGCTCCTCGGTGTAATAATCCGGGTCGCCAAAGCCGCAGACCGCCAGCGGGGAATCACTGCGCGGATCGTAGTACGTCATGCCGCGATATCCCTCCGAGGCGCTTTTTTCTTCGTTGCCTCTGCCCCAGAGATATCCGCACTCCCGGGCGCAGGCGACGGACTCCGGATTGCTGATCCCGCTGGGATAGGCGTAGCTGACCGGCTTTTTCAGGCCATGGGCCTCAAACTCGGCCTCCATCCCGCGGATCTGTGCTATATTGAATGCGCGGCCCATATTTTGAGAGCCGAACACATGGTTCAGGGAGTGGTTTCCCAGTTCAAAACCGGCGTCCTCGATCGATTTGATCTGATCCCAGGTCATGAAGATGGTCTTGTCGGAAAAACCGCCGTTTCTGGGGGAGGGCTCCATTTCCGTAATGAAGAAGGTGGCGCCGAAGCCGTACTCCTTCAGCAGGGGAAGGGCCGTCTCGTACTGGTTTCTCAGCGCGTCGTCGAAGCACAGTACGCACAGATTGGATGGAATCGGCTTTTTCACAGGGTCCTGCGCGTTGCGGTACGCGGCAAGCTCTTTGGAGGTAAAGCCATAGCTTTCCAGCATGGCGCTGTCATCCACTTCACGGCCGTCCATCAGCCGCCGCAGCAGGTTGGCCCGCTGTTCCTGGGCCAGATAGATCTTTGCCTGTTCCTCCGGCGGCGCCGGCAGGATGGCGCCGAAATTCATGCCGAATATATCCGGCCAATCGGACACGCTTTTCACTGTGTTGGTATAGCGATAGACGTCTGTTTTGGAGACTGCCTTTTCATATTCGCGGAGAAAGACCGCCATTTCTTCCAGCTTCATTGTCCGCCCTCCCTGTTTTATCTGATCTCAATGCGCCTCCGGCCGAAAATACACCGGAGGCGCATGCTGTGATGATTCCTTACCTTGGATCAGCCGGCGTATTTGGCCTCAAGCTCATCGAAGTCAAACGAGGTGTAGAGGTTCATGCCCTCCCGGTTGGCGGCCTGGACCGTGGCCAGAGCGTCAACGGAATCCGTGGCGACGCCCAAGGTATCCAGGCCGGACTGCCAGCCCAGAATGTCGCCGCAATACAGGAACCACTCGAATTCCTCATCGGTCATGTTGATGACGGTGCCGCCGTTGGACTCGACCACATCCACGAACTGATCGTTCAGGTCGTTCTGGACTTCCGCGGTGTAAGCCAGCAGATCGGCGCAGGCCTGCTCCAGAACCGCCCTCTGGTTGTCTGTCAGGCTGTTGTAGGTGTCGGTGTTGATGGTCATCCAGTTGTCCACGCGGGTGGCCGGGCAGACCAGATAGTAGTCGGCGACCTCATACAGTCTGAGGTTGACCACGTCCGCCGCGGTGGGGTTGATGCTGTCGCACAGGCCGGTGCGCAGGGACTCGTACCAATCCGGGTCCAGAACAGTGACCAGGTTCTTGTAACCCATGTCGGTGTAATTGGCGTCCATCGGGCAGCCGTATTTGCCTTCAAACAGGTCGGCCCAGCAGGTGATGGGCTGGGTGGAGGCGAATACCATTTCAGAGGTGACGACAAAGGCGGGGAGCAGTGTGGCGTTATTGGCGGCGAAGGCGTCGGCAATGACGGCGGAGCTGTCCGGGTCCTCAAAGAGCAGGTAGTTGACCACCTGCTGGGTCTCCTCAATGGAGCCGGGCGTGTAATAGATGGTGGAAATGCAGGGCAGTGCGAACGCGTTGGAGGGAGTAAAGGTCATCATCAGGTCGATGGAGCCGTTGGTGAGCATTGCCAGCTCCTCATCGGCGCCACACAGCGTGCCGCCCAGGTACAGCTCCAGGGTGATGGAGCCGCCGGACAGTGCTTCCACGTCCTCCTTGAAGTAATTCCAATACTGGCCGACCAGTTCGTTGGCGGTAAAGGAAGACGCGACGGACAGGGTCACAGCGGGGTCGTTGGCGACGTCGCCCACATCGGCGGCGTCCTCGGGAGCGGTGTCGTCGGGCGTTTCGGTTTCGTTGGCGGGGGTGCTGTCTGCGGGCGCGGCGTTGTCAGAAGGGGTGCTGGCGTTGCCGGAACCGCAGGCGGCCAGGGCAAAGACCATAGCCAGTGCCAGCAGCAGTGCAGTTAGTTTTTTCACAGTGTTTCCTCCTCATTATAAATATATTTTGCATCCGTCAGGATGCGGGGGGCCGTGTTCAGGACAGCAGGTTGGGCAGGAAGTTGACCACCTGCGGGATAAAGGCGATCACATAGGCGCAGCCGATATTGACCAGGCAATAGGGCCAGATGCCCTTGAAGATCAGCTTCGGGTCCACATTGACTGCCTGGGCTGAGACGAAAACGCCCATGCCGATGGGGGGCGAAATGCTGCCCAGATTAATCATGATGACCAGGAAAATCAGGATGGCATAGGAGTCAAAGCCCATTGCCGTCATCAGCGGGAAGATGATTGGGACCGTGATGATCATACAGGACATGATATCCATCACCGCTCCGGCGACGAAGTAAAATACGACGATCAGGGTAAAGATGACGACGACCGGCGCGTTCAGTTCGGAGATCAGGGTGATCAGGGTGTCGGGCAGGCGGGTCAGGGTGATCAGACGGCCGAACATGGTGCCCGCCAGAAGCAGGGCGAACATATTGCTGTTCAGCACAATGGATTCCACCGCGCAGTCAAAGACTTCCTTCAGCTTCATCCGCTTGAAGAATATGGCGTAGATGGTCACGCAGGCCGCGCCGATCGCGCCGCCCACGGTGGCGGTAAAGAAGCCGGCGTAGGCGCCGATGATGATGATACAGAACAGCACCACAATCGGAACGAGCAGCCGCAGCGTTTTCAGCCGCTGCTTCCAGCTGACCTTGACCTTTTCCGCCTTGGGGATCTTATTGGTGAGATGGGCGGTGACCTGAACGCAGACCAGCAGCAGAATGGTCAGGATGATGCCGCCGCCCAGGCCGCTCATCAGGCCGCGGGAGATGGACAGGTCTGTCAGCATACAGCACAGCAGGATGCAGGAGGAAGGGGGGATCAGCGAGGAAAGCGAGGCGGAGGTGGCGATGCAGGCCAGCGCGTTGGAGCGGTCATAGCCGGTCTTGTCCAGGCTGGGCAGTGCCATGCGGCTGAACACCACGCAGCCGGCGGTGGGGTTGCCGGAGCAGGCGCCGAATATGGTGTTTGCCACGACGACGGTGCTCAGCATGCCGCCCCGGAAATTCCCCAGCCATGCCTGGGTTGCGGTAAAGGTGCCCTCCGCGATGCCGGTCCGGTCCAGCAGGACACCCATGAAGGCGAACAGCGGCAGCAGGGCATAGGTGTATGAGGCCGCGGTGGAAAACGGGCCCTGGGTAAACTGGGTCAGAAGCATCGCGGGCTTGACGATGAGGAGCATGCCTCCGATAGAAGTGACGATCATCGCGAGGAATACGGGGACTTTTAGGAAGATCAGCACGATCATCACCGCAAACGCGAGTACGCCGATCAATGATGCGTATGTCATTTCGATCCCCCCTCAATTCCCTCTATAATGTGTTCGATCTCTTCCATTTTGGACTGCTTTTCCGTCACGCCGAGCAGCTTGGACGGGGCGAAAAGATAGCGCAGGAAGCAGAACAGAAAGGCCAGTGCAAGGACAAACCAGCTGAGCATTTCCAGTCCCACGAAGGGCCAGACGGGAAAACCGCCCTTCGGATTGCTCAGCGTATTGCTGGCATAGTAGGAGAGCATATTGTCCGCGGCCAGCTTGCCCAGAAAGATGCAGGCGCCGACGCCGACAATGTCGTAAAGCATGTTCAGAATTTTCTGGACGACGATGTTGAAATGCCCAAACAGGATGTCCACGCTTGTCATTTGCCCGATCAGCAGTGTGTATCCCATGCCCAGATAGGCCAGCGGCACATCACAATAGGTGATGATCTCGGTGGCGTATTTGATGCTGCTGCCGAAAAGCTTTGCGATGATGACGTCGGCAAAGGCGACCAGCATGACAAATATCAGAACAGCGGCGCCGGCATAGACCAGACATTTTGTGATGCGCTGAAAGATGCTGTCCAGTTTCAGATAAGCGGTTGATTCATGTTTCATTGCGGGCCTGATCTCCTTTCTTGTTTGTGTGTTTGATTCGCGCGGGTCAGATGTTGTTGCCTATGGCATAGGCGGCGCGGAGGGCGGTCTGGACGCTGCCCACTTTGTTGCAGTCGCCGATCATATGGACTCTGACATTGCCGTCGAAGAAGGCGGCGGCTTCGGCGTGCCTGCTCTTCAGGCCGGTGGCCAGGACCACCGTTCCGGCGGGGATCACCGTCCTGACGCCGTCCCCGTTGATAAAGGTCACGCTGTCTTCGGCAATATCGGTGACACGGGCGTTGAGCTGATGGGAAAAGCCCTCCTGGTTTGTCCACATCTGCTCAAAGAGGGAGCGGAAGTGGACGGGGACGCTCTCCGGGCTCAGCACGCTGCCCATTTCCAGCACCGTGACCTCGTGGCCATGCTGGGCCAGATAAAGCCCCATCTCCACGCCGATCTCTCCGCCGCCGACAACTACGACCTGACGGCTCATTTCCGGCTCTCTGGGGACCGTCTCGATGGCGGGGATTACATTCGGCCCGTGGACGCCGGGGATGGGCGGGATAGCGGGCTCGGAGCCGATGGCGACAATGATTTCGTCGTAATTCTCCGCTCTGAGCAGCTCCGGCGTGGCGGCGGTGTTGAGCAGGAGCCTGACGCTGCTTTTTTGCACCTGGCGCTCCATGTAGTCGATGTATTTTGCCAGCCTCCACTTGATGTCGATTCCCCGGGTCGTGTTGAGCAGCCCGCCCAGACGGCCGGTCTTTTCGTACAAAGTGACGTCATGTCCCCGGCGGCTGGCCAGCAGGGCGGCCTCCATACCGGCGGGGCCGCCGCCGACGACGGCCAGCTTTTTCTTGCGCTCGGGGGAGCGCACCAGCCGCTCGATCTTGTGCTCCAGTCCCCACTCCGGGTTGACGGAGCAGACCGTGTTCCAGTTGCCGGGGCTTGCCACATGGCACTTGTTGCAGCGCAGGCAGGGAACCACATCCTCATTGCGGCCTTCATAAGCTTTGATCCCCCACTCCGGGTCGGCGATAAAGGTGCGGGAAGCGCCGATGAAATCCGCCTCCCCGCTGCTGATGACATCTTCGCAGAGGTCCAGATCCTGGCAGCCGCCGACCAGCTCCACATAGACATCGGTAACGCCCGCTTCATCCATGCCCCTGCGGATGGCGGCGGCGCTCTCCCGATGGGGCAGTTCGCCGGGGACCAGATTGCTTACGGCGGAGGGGTCGATGGAGCCGCCGCGGATCTGGAGAATGTCCACCTTTCCGGAACAGAGTTTGGCAAACTCGACCTGATCCGCCGTTGTCAGCCCCCCTTCGATCACGTCGTCCTCCCGGCCGGAGATGGAGATCTCCACCAGGAAATCCCTGCCGCAGGCCTTTTTAATGGCCTCGCAGATCATCAGGGGAAAGCGGGCGCGGTTTTCAATGCAGCCGCCGAATTCATCGGTGCGCTTGTTGGATACCGGGGATATAAAGCGGCCGGGGAACATCATGCGGTAGGCCATGTGCAGATAGCACCCGTCAAAGCCGAGGCCCTTGGCCAGCTTTGCCTCCTCAGCGTACTTTTCCACCATTTTGTAAAGCAGCTCCTTTGGAGCGGCCTTGCCCAGCTCCGCCTTTGAGCCGTCGCCTGCCACAAACTCAGACAGGACGCCGTCCGAGGCGTCGTAGCCCTTCACGATATTCATGTCCGGCAGAACCAGGTAAAATGCTTTCGCGCCGTAATAGTGGACCATGTCTGCAACTTGGGCGAACATGTGCTGATGCTGTCCGACAGTGATATCCAGGGACAGGGAGTGGGGATCGGTGGTCTTGACCGGGTTATTGCCCTTTACGGTGACGACTGCAGCGCCGGCTTTGGCTTTGTTGGCGTAATGGGAGATCAGCGCCTCGGTGGGCCATTTCTCTGTCGCCTGCACAAAGTGCGGGTTGGATGCCGTGCAGATGATGCGGTTGCGCAGCATGACGCCGTTGATTTCAATGGGGGAGAGCAGCTTGGAATACTTTAATGCCATGATATACACTCCTTTGAATTGAGTCAGCTCCGCTTGGGCGCTGTGTAAGGATAGAAATACGCTAAAATTCGACGTTATATCTAATTGTTATCTTAGCACCATCTCTTTGACTGTGTAAAATGCCGACTTTGGTATGCTTTTATAACGATAAAATTATTGATTTTATCCCCCGCCGGACAGAATGCAGACAAATAAAAAAAGCCGTCGGAATCTGACGATTCCGATGGCTTTTTGATCTGTTCACTGGATCGGACAGTAACGGATCAGCAGCGCCTCCAGCGCCTCGTTTGACAGCGGCCTGGGGACGGAGAAGGTCTGATTCTCCGCCACCGCCCGGGCCAGCTGGCGGTACTCTCCGGCCTGCTTGCTGTCCGGGGCGTACTCAATGACGGTTTTCCG
>CAZGED010000081.1:0-8026 GCA_964525085.1 uncultured Senimuribacter sp. | reverse complement strand
CTCGACGGGAACCAAAAACACCTACATCAACACCAAAGAGTTGAAAAAAGGCACCCGGTACTTCTACAAAGTCAGAGGTGTCAGAGTCATTGACGGCGAGAAGGTCTACACCCAGTGGTCCAACAAGGCCTGGAGGATTTCCAGAGTCAACCGATAATCGCTGATATGAGCAAAGGGTAGAATGATAATTATCAAAGGAGCACGCACCTGACTGACGGGACGTGTTCCTTTGTTTTGCAGGCCGTTCGCGGGCCGGGAACAAAAAACAAGGACAAAAAATGTTGCAACAGGGCAGGCGTTGTAATATAATAAATGCTGGATGTTCCCTGCCTCCATGGGCGGCAAGGGACATCGCTGGTTGTTGGCGGAACTCCGTAAGAACCCTTTTGACAGATCGGGAATATAGTTAGACAATAGGAGGAATTTTCTTCATGGGAATCAAAGTAGCAAAATTCGGAGGCTCTTCGGTTGCTGACGGAATTCAGCTGACGAAGACCAAACAGATTATCGAAGCAGACCCGGACCGGCGGTATATCGTCGTATCGGCGCCGGGAAAACGATTTGAAGGAGACAATAAGATCACGGATCTTCTGTATCTGTGCAAGACACATATGGAACACAACCTGCCCTACGATCAGGTGTTCCAGGTGGTCACGGACCGATTCATGGCCGTGCAGCTGAACCTGGGTGTAGATGTAGACCTGCAGAAGCATTTTGATAGAATCAAAGAAAACCTGAGAAAGGGCTGCAGCGCGGATTACATCGCCAGCCGGGGAGAATATCTCAGCGCGGTTTTGATCGCGGCCTTTCTGGGCTACGATTTTGTTGACGTAGAAGGGCTGATCCTCTTCGACAGCAAGGGGCGGCTGCTCCAGGAAGAGACCGATGAGGCCCTGCGGACGGAGCTGGCCAAACACGAGCGGGCGGTGCTTCCGGGCTTCTACGGCGTGAGCAAAGAGGACGGCAAGGTGCGCACCTTCTCCAGAGGTGGCTCCGACATTACAGGCGCCCTGGTGGCCCGCGCCGTGTCCGCCGACGTGTATGAAAACTGGACTGACGTTTCCGGCTTCCTCATGGCCGATCCCAGGATCGTCAAAAATCCGAAGCCGATCCACAAGATCTCCTATAAGGAGCTGAGAGAGCTGTCCTACATGGGCGCTTCCGTGCTTCACGAGGACGCCATCTATCCGGCGCGCATCGCCAATATCCCGATCAATATCAGGAATACCAACCATCCGGAGGACCCGGGCACGATCATCACGGCGGAGCACGATGTGACCAATACCAACGTGGTGACCGGCATCGCAGGCAGCAAAGACTTTACGGTTATCGCCATCTACAAGAATATGATGAGCGCAGAGAGAGGCTTTGTCAGAAGGATCCTGGCCACCCTGGAAGACTTCAACATCAACTTCGAGCATCTGCCAAGCGGCATCGACACCATATCCGTCGTTGTGTCCAACAAGAGCATCGACGGCAGACTCGACGAGTTGCTGGACGCTTTTGAAAAGCAACTGAGTCCGGACCACATGGAAGTCTTTGAGGACATCGCGCTGATTGCCACCGTGGGCTGCGGCATGAGCAGCCGGCCGGGCGTTTCGGCAAAGCTGTTCACGTCTCTGGCCGAGGCAAACGTCAACATCAGAATGATCGACCAGGGCTCCAGCGAGATGAACATCATCGTCGGCGTGCAGAACAAAGACTTCAACACGGCCATCAGAGCCATCTATGAGACTTTCGCGTAAAGAGGACTGCGTTAGAGGCCGGTTAAAGGAAAAAACGGCGAAAAAAACGATTTGCCATCCCATCACAGTATTGTGGTGGGATTTTTCTCTTTTTGTGATTCTAAAATCGGGAGGAGCTGCATAAATATTAGTATATGAGAAAAAGAGCGAGGCTTTTTGGAGGCGAAAAAATGATAGCTGACGACAAACGGGTTAGAATAATTTCCGGCTACTACGGCAGTGGAAAGACGGAGTTCGCGGTCAATTATGTGACAAAGCTGCGCCAATGTACTGGGGGCAAAGTCGCGATTGCCGATCTGGATATCGTAAACGTGTATTTCCGTTCTCGTGAAAAGAAGGGAGAACTGGAAGCAAAGGGTGTACAGGTTATCGCATCCAATCTGGATACGACGGCGGCGGATCTTCCGGCCGTATCCGGTGCCATGACCATGCCGGTCACTAACAAGGCGTATCAGTACGTGATCGACCTCGGCGGCAGCGACGTAGGCACTCTGGTGCTGGGCAGGATCAAGCCTCTTCTGGACCATGGGGAAACAGATTTTTTTATGGTGGTCAATACATATCGTCCTGACACGGCCGCGCCGGAGAAGATCGCAGAACAGATGGAAAAGCTGGAATACGCCGCAGGTCTGAAGGTGACCGGCTTTATCAACAATACGAACCTGATCAGGGAGACGACGGCGGACTGCCTGCGCCGCGGCGACGAGATCCTGAAGGAGGCGTCGAGGCTGACAGGCGTGCCCGTCAGGTACGTTTCCTATGTCGAGGGACTTCTGACAGAGGAGGTGCCTGCTGGACTTGCCGGAGAATGGTTCCCTATGGAGTTTCATATGAGAGAAACCTGGATGTAAATCTTGATGGAGGTGTATGCTACATGGCAAAAGGGAAAGTGACGATCGATGAAGGGATCTGCAAAGGCTGCGGCCTGTGCGTATCTGTCTGTCCGAAAAAGGTTCTGGCCTTGTCCGCGGAAAAAATCAACGCCGCGGGCTACAATCCGGCGGAGCTGACAGGGGAAGGCTGTATCGCCTGCGCCAGCTGCGCGAAGATGTGCCCTGACTGCGCGATCACAGTAGAAAAACTGGGATCATAGAGAGGAGGTTTTTTCAATGGCAAAAGTTTTGATGAAAGGCAACGAAGCCGTCGGAAAGGCGGCAATCGAGGCGGGATGCAGATTCTTCTTCGGATATCCGATTACGCCCCAGTCTGAGATCCCTGAATATCTGTCCAACGAGCTGCCGAAGGTGGGAGGCACTTTCGTGCAGGCCGAATCTGAAGTGGCGGCGATCAACATGGTGTACGGCGCGGCGGCGGCCGGCGCCCGCGTTCTCACCAGCTCTTCTTCCCCCGGCATCGCGCTGAAGCAGGAGGGCATCGGCTACCTGTCCAACGCGGGACTTCCGGCGGTCATCATCAACATGATGCGGGGCGGTCCGGGCCTGGGAACGATCCAGCCGGGCCAGGCGGACTACAACATGGCGGTAAAGGGCGGCTCCAACGGCGACTATCACAACATCGTCCTGGCTCCCGCGTCAGTCCAGGAGGCCGTGGACATGGTCATGGACGCCTTTGACATGGCGGACCTGTACGGAGTTCCGGCCATCATTCTGGCAGACGGCCTGATCGGTCAGATGATGGAGCCGGTGGAGTTCCACTACGTCCGCAGAGAGGGCATACCGGAAAAGACCTGGGCGCTGACAGGCAAAGGGAAGGGAGAGAAACACAACATCAAAAATCTGGTCATCGATCCTGACGACTGCGAGGCGTGGAACCACGAACACTTTGCTGTGTACGAGAAGATCGAAGCCAATGAGCAGGACTGGGAGGAATATCGGATGGACGACGCGGAATACGCCTTCGTTTCCTACGGTACGGCTTCCAGAGTCGTGCGGACAGCCATCGGTTATCTGAGAGCGGAAGGTTATTCTGTGGGCATGATCAGGCCCAAGACCCTGTGGCCGTTCCCGCAGAAAGCCTTTGACAGATGGGACGGACAGATCAAAAAGTACCTGGACGTGGAGATGTCCATGGGACAGATGGTGGCTGACGTAGCTCACGCCTGCAACGACAAGGGCAAAGTGGTGTTTCACGGAAGAACAGGGGGCAACGTGCCTACCGTCGACGAGATCACAGCCTTTGCGAAGAAACATATGGGAGGTGACAACTAATGGCAGTGGTATTTGAAAAGACCGGAAACCTGACGGATACCAAGTTGCATTACTGCCCCGGCTGCGCTCACGGCATCGTACACAGACTGGTGGCAGAAGTGCTGGAAGAGCTGGGAGAGGCAGAGAACGCCATCGCCTGCGTTCCCGTAGGCTGCGCGGTGTTCGCCAACAACTACTTTCATTTTGACGCGATCCAGTGTGCCCACGGCCGTGCGCCCGCTACGGCAACAGGCATCAAAAGGGTCCATCCGGACAACATCGTCATGACCTACCAGGGCGATGGAGACCTGGCTTCGATCGGAACCTGTGAGATCGTCCACGCGGCGGCAAGAGGCGAAAAGATCACCACGATCTTCATCAACAACGGCATCTACGGCATGACCGGCGGACAGATGGCGCCTACCACGCTGCCGGGCATGAAGGCGACGACGGCGCAGAGAGGCCGTGACCCTGAGATCAACGGCAACCCGCTGCGCGTCTCTGAAATGCTGGCTGCCCTGACGGGACCCGCCTACATCGAGAGAGTGAGCGTTTCCACACCCGCCCAGGTGACAGCGGCCAAGAAGGCCATCAAAAAAGCCTTTGAGATCCAGAGGCAGGGCTTGGGCTTCACCTTGATCGAGGTCGTATCCTCCTGTCCTACCAACTGGGGCCTGACCCCTGTGAAGGCCATGGAGTTCGTAAGGGAAAAGATGATCCCTTACTACCCGCTGGGCGTTTTCAAAGATATCACAGCAGAGGAGGTCAAATAAAATGAAACCATTTTCTTCTATCATCGCAGGCTTCGGCGGCCAGGGATCTCTGCTGATGGGCAAGATCATGGCCTATGCGGGGATGCTGGAAGGCCGGGAAGTCTCCTGGTGCCCTTCCTATGGCCCTGAAATGCGCGGCGGCACCGCCAACGTGAACGTGATCATTTCTGACGCCGGCATCGGCTCTCCTGTCATCACAAAGGACGCCGACTGCGTCGTCGCTCTGAACCAGCCGTCTCTGGAAAAATTCGCGCCGGTGGTCCGGGAAGGGGGCTATCTGATCATCAATTCCGACCTGTGCTCTGCGTCAGGCGTTTCGATGAAGAACGGCGTAAAGGTATATGAGATCCCTGCCAATCGGATGACGGCGGAGGTCTTTGGCGGCTTCAAGCTGGCCAATCTGGTCATGCTGGGAGCGGTGGTCTACGCTACCGGCGCGGTACAGGCCGACGGCATAGACGACACCTTTGCCCACGTCTTTGAGGGCGGCAAGGCCAAGTTCATTCCTGACAACAAGAAAGCCTTTGAGATGGGCTACGCCTTTGCCAGAGAGGCCGACAGATAGCGGCCGCTGGCATGAAATACAGAAACAGTTCCCCGGAGGAAATCCTTCGGGGATTTTTGCTGACCTGTCTTCGGCGACATCTCTTTGTTTCCCCCTTGACATCTTCTTTATACGGTGCTACAATAATTCCATTGCACAAATTATTAACAAAGGCAATTATTATTCCGCGATAATTTTTAACCCAAGTTACAATGGAAAAAGCGCAGCCGCTGCGGCCTGCGCAGAGGTAAAACGATGAGAAAAGAACAGACCCAATTCTTCCGCATTATGACGGAGTTCAAGAAGCTGAACATTTCCAGCATGATGCCGGAACTGACCCACGGAGATCACGGACTGATGCACTGGATCAGCTGTCTGGAGACCAGCGGCCCCGGGAAGGTGAAGGTGTCCCAGCTGGTGCGGGCGACAGGCTTTCCGCCGCCGGCCGTATCGCGGGGTCTTCGCAGCCTGGACAACAAAGGTTACATCACCAGAACGGTGGATGAGTCGGACCGCAGAAACACCTTTGTGGCCCTGACGGCAGAAGGGGAGAGAGCCCTCAACGAAGCCGACAGGATTCTGGAGGAATATGCGAATGCTGTCATTTCCACCATGGGAGAGGAAAACATGGGGAAGCTGATTACCCAGTTCCAGAGATTTGTTGACGTGGCAAAAGAGGAAATTGAGAAGAGAACGTATAAGAAGTAAGTGAGAATGAGTGTGAGAAGGGAGATGGATTATGAAGAAAATATTTGCGAACCTGATCCCCTACTGGAAGTCGGTGATTTTGATCGTACTGCTTTTGATGGTGCAGGCTTATTGTGACCTGTCACTGCCTCAGTACACGTCCGACATCATCGACGTAGGGATCATGGACGGCGGCGTAGAGCATATTACGCCGGAGCGGATCACGGCGCAGGAATATGAGGAAGCGCAGATTTTCATGAATGATGAGGAAAAGGCTCTGTGGCAGGGTGCTTATGCCGAAGACGGAGTGTTCTACAGCCGCACCGTCAGTGAGGAGGAAGAGCTGGATGCTTTGGACGAGAATCTGCTGACCTCCGTGGCGCTGACCTACCAGCTGGGCCATATGAGCGAGGCGGATTTTAAGGATACCGTGAAAAATGCCATGGAGGCGGATCCGCAGACGGCGGCTTTGGCCGCACAGATCGACGATTTGTCCATAGAGGAGATCGAAGCCCTGATGCATGTCGAGATCGACAGCTTTGAGGCGGAAGACGAGAACGGCAGCAGGACCGTCTATGTGGATATGCGCCCCTTGATGGAGCAGATGATCAGCAGCGGCCAGATGGACGCTTCCATGATCAAGGAGTCTCGGGCTTCCATGGAAGAAATGATGTCCTCCATCGGCGCGGAAACCCTGCAGTCCATGGGCGTGGCCTATGCGGTGGACTGCGATGAGGCGGCAGGCCTGGACGTGGATGATATCCAGATGGATTATCTGTGGTCCGAGGGAAGCAAAATGTTCATGATGGCAGTCCTGATGCTGGCGGCAGCCGTAGCCGTGGCCTTTCTGGCGGCGAAGGTCGGCGCAGGCGTGGGCCGGGATCTTCGTGAAAAGGTCTTCCACAACGTCATTGGCTTCTCCAATGCGGAGATGGATCAGTTCTCCACGGCCTCTCTGATCACCAGGAGTACCAACGACGTGCAGCAGATCCAGATGGTGACGGCTATGATGCTGCGCATGGTGCTGTACGCACCGGTCATGGGACTGGGCGGCATCTACAAGGTAGCCCGCACGGGCGCCCACATGGAATGGATCATCGCTTTGGGCGTGCTGGTCATCGTAGGCTTTGTGTGCCTGCTGGTATCCATCGCCATGCCGAAGTTTAAGATCATGCAGAAGCTGGTAGATGCCATGAATCTGGTATCCAGAGAAATTCTTACCGGCCTTTCCGTGATCAGAGCCTTCGGACGGGAGAAAAAAGAAGAAGAACGCTTCGACGAGGCGAATCAGAATCTGAAGAAGACCCAGCTGTTCACCAATCGGGTCATGAACTTTATGATGCCCGGCATGATGATGATCATGAACTGCCTGGTGATCCTGATCATGTGGGTCGGCGCTCACCGCATCGATACCGGCGACCTGCAGGTCGGCGCTTTGACGGCTTTCATCACCTACTCGATGATGATCGTCATGTCCTTCCTGATGCTGACCGCCATGTCTATCATGCTGCCCCGCGCCGGCGTGGCTGCGGAGCGTATTGACGAGGTGGTCAGGACCCATTCTTCCGTGGAAGATCCGGAAGACCCGGTATCCGTCGGCGTGTCCCGCGGCGTTCTGGAGTTCTCCCATGTGAACTTCCGCTATCCGGGCGCAAAGGAAGACGTGCTGCACGATATCAGTTTCCGGGCAGAGCCGGGCAAGGTGACCGCCATCATCGGAAGCACAGGCGCGGGCAAGTCCACCCTGGTCAACCTGATCCCACGGTTTTACGATGTGACCGGCGGCACTGTGACCCTGGACGGTGTCGATATCCGCCGGCTGTCCATGAAGGAGCTGCGCGGGGCCATCGGCTTTGTTCCGCAGAAGGGCGTGCTGTTCTCCGGAACCATCGCCAGCAATCTGCGCTTTGGCGATCAAAAGGCGTCAGACGAGAAGCTTCGTTTCGCCGCGGAGATCGCCCAGGCCGCTGAGTTCATCGAGGAGAAAGATGACAAATATGACAGCTACATCGCCCAGGGCGGCAGCAACGTCTCCGGCGGGCAGAAGCAGCGGCTGGCCATTGCCAGAGCCATCGCCAAGGCTCCGAAGATCTTCGTCTTCGACGACAGCTTCTCCGCGCTGGATATGAA
>CAZGED010000080.1:0-8046 GCA_964525085.1 uncultured Senimuribacter sp. | reverse complement strand
TGTGGTATACAACCGGGTGCGGGGCATCAACCCGATCGCCGATACCATACGGGATCTGGTGCCGGAAGCCAGAGTGGCCGTGGCCCACGGCCAGATGAACGAGCATGCCCTGGAGGACGTCATGCTCAGCTTCATCAACGGTGAGTACAACGTGCTGGTAGCGACGACCATCATCGAGTCCGGCATCGATATCGCCAACGCCAACACCATGATCATCATCGATGCGGACAAATACGGCCTGTCTCAGCTGTATCAGCTTCGGGGCCGCGTGGGCCGATCCAACCGGATGGCCTACGCTTATCTGATGTATCAAAAGGATAAGGTGCTGACCGAGGTGGCGGAAAAGAGGCTGAAGGCGATCAAGGAATTCACCGAGTTCGGAGCCGGCTTCAAGGTGGCCATGCGGGACCTGGAGATCCGGGGCGCGGGGAACCTGCTGGGCAGCGAACAGAGCGGCCACATGATGAACATCGGCTACGAGCTGTACTGCAAGCTGGTAGACGACGCTGTACGGGCGCTGCAGGGCGAGATCGTCAATGAGAACAAAGAAGAGATTACCGTGGAGCTGATGGTGACGGCCCACATTCCTGACTGGTATATCGAAAACGAGACGCTGAAGCTGCAGATGTACAAGAAGATCGCCAGCGTCAGCACGGAAGAGGACGAAGATGAGATCATCGACGAGATGATGGACCGCTTCGGCGACGTGCCGCGGGAGACCCTGAATCTGATACGGGTGTCGAGAATCCGCAGCCTGGCGGAGGAACTGTCCGTGACGAGGATCTTCGAGCAGCAGGGTAAGGTCATCGTCGCCTTCGCAGAGAAGAACCCGCTGAGCGGATATGCCCTCATGAAGGTCAACGACGCCTTCGACATGCGGGCCCTTGTCCACGGCGGCAAGGAACCGTATATCCGGCTGACCACCAGACCTGCCGACAAGCTCAGCGACTGCGTCAGGCTGCTGCAGATCCTGTATGACGAGAGAAAGCGGGAAAACGGGGCTCCTGGACCGTCCTGAAACGGCAGGCAGCTGACATGAAACGACAGGAAAACGCTCCCCTTCATGACGAGGGGACCGAAAAGACCGGCCCCGCCAAGAGGAGAGCACTTCGCCGCTGTATTTTGTCGGCAGGAGAGACGGCGCTAATCGTAGATCTGCTTGGCGATGAACTCGGCGCCGATCTGGGCGGCCTTCATCTCTGTTTCACCCAGCTCCCGGTTCTCCGAGGCCAGGACCGTGATGGAGCCGATGGCGTCGCCCTGGGACAGGATCGGGACGATCAGCTTGCTGCCGCTCAGGTATTTGTCCTTGGACTGGATGATGTGGTCCAGCTCCGTGTCGATCTTGTCGCCGGAGAACTGCCGCTTCAGCTTTCCGGAGGCGGCGATGAAGGTGTCCGTATCAGAAACGGCCACGGTGCCGCCGAGAATGGAAGACGCGGTTTCCGCGAATTCAGCGGCGATCTGGTTCATATCGCCGACCGGAGAGTATTTTTTCAAGATGATCTCTCCGTTTCCGCCGGTATATATTTCGAGAGGATCTCCTTCTCTGATCCTGAGAATCCTTCTGATTTCCTTGGGAACCACCACCCTGCCCAGGTCGTCGATTCTTCTTACGATTCCGGTTGCTTTCATGTAATTTAACACTCCTTCTTAAATTGATTGTAAGACTAGTTTTTACATGAAAGAGAAAAATATACCGGGAAAAAGGTTGGAATAAAAGGCAATTTGTGATACCATATTGTTGTGATATCGCCGCGGAAAAGTGGTGAATATAGGAACGAACAGGAATCAGAAGGTTATAACCAGATGGAGGATGGAATATGCTTTTTAATGAGATTACAATACTGAACAAGGAGTTTGAAATAGAACGCGACATGTACGTGGCCGTTACAGATGACAGGATCACCTATATCGGCAAAACACGGCCGGAGGGCGATTTCGGCCGCGAGTATGACGGCAGGAACCGGCTGCTGATGTCGGCCTTTTATAATGCCCACGCCCATTCGCCTATGGCCCTGATGAGAGGCTACGGAGAGGGTCTGGCCCTGCAGGACTGGCTCAACACCAGGATCTTTCCTTTTGAGGACAAATTAGACAGCAACGCGGTCTACTGGGGTACGATGCTGTGCATGGCGGAATCTCTGCGGTTCGGTATCGTATCCTCGTCGGATATGTATTACTTTGTGCCGGATATGGTCAGAGCCGTGGCGGAAAGCGGCGCCAAGGCCAATATTTCCCGGGCAATCGCCAATCCTATGGGAGCGCCGTTTAAAAGTCTGGTCTCCGTGCAGGAGGCCAGAGACGCTGTCGCTCAGTTCAACGGTTACGCCGACGGACGCGTCGTCATAGACACCAGCCTTCACGCGGAGTACACCTCCAACGAGGAGACCGCCCGCGGCCTTGCCGCTCTGGCCAAGGAGACCGGCACCATCATGCATGTGCACCTTTCCGAGACGCGGCTGGAGCACGAGGAGTGCAAGGAGCGGCACGGCGGCATGACGCCGGCCCAGTACTTTGAGCGCTGCGGCCTCTTTGACGGTCCGGCTCTGGCGGCCCACTGCGTATGGTGTGAGGACGAGGACCTGGACATTCTGAAGGAGAGAGGCGTTGTCGTTGCGTCCAATCCGGTCAGCAATCTGAAGCTGGCAAGCGGCATTTGTCCGGCGGCAAAGATGATGCAGCGGGGCATGACAGTGGCCCTGGGCACGGACAGCGTGTCCAGCAACAACAATCTGAACTTCATGGAAGAGATCAAAACCTTTGCCGGACTGGCGAAGGTCAAGGAGATGGACCCTACTTTGATCACACCAAAGGAAGCTCTGCGCGCCGCTACGGCTGCCGGAGCGAAGGCTCAGGGAAGAGACGACTGCGGCATGCTGGACGAGGGGAACAAAGCCGATCTGATCGTGCTGCGTACCGATGTGCCGAACATGCATCCTGTCCACAGCATGGTCAACAATCTGGTCTATGCGGCAACGCCTGGGGATATCGTCATGACGATGGCGGACGGCAAGGTGCTGTACGAAAACGGGGAATATACCTGCATCGATATAGAGAAGACCATCTGTGAGGCGCAGGCCGCGACAGATAAAATCTTACAACAATTATAGAAAGCGGAAGAGATTATGTCAGATAAAGGTAATAAATTCATTAAGGGCGCTGCGATCCTTGGAATCGCCGGTGTCGTGATTAAGCTGCTGGGCGCGGTGTTCCGTATCCCTCTGACCAACTGGGTCGGAGATGACGGCATGTCCTATTATGGATTCGCTTATTCCATATACGGGGCCCTGCTGGTGCTTTCCACGGCAGGCATACCGGTAGCCATATCGAGAATGGTCTCTGAGCGGATCGCCGTGGGAGAGTACCGCAATGCCCACAAGGTGTTTAAAACCGCCACGTCGTTGCTCTTCTGCATCGGCATCTTATCCTTTGCTGTGTGCTATTTTGGAGGCGGGCTGATCACCGAAAAGCTGGGGAATCCTGATGCGGCTCTGGCAGTAAAGGCCATTTCGCCGGCGCTACTGTTTGTACCGCTGTTTTCCGCTTTCCGCGGCTATTTCCAGGGACGGCAGAATATGAATCCGACCGCGATTTCCGAGATCACAGAACAGCTGGTGCGCGTCATCGTCGGCCTGTATTTGGCATATACGCTGATAGATAAGGGCTTGAAAGAGGCTGCGGCAGGAGCCTCCTTCGGCGCGTCGGCCGGATCCATCGCAGGCCTCGGCATCATCGTGGTCATCTACTTCCTGAACCGGAAAACGATCCACAGGAAGATCAACCTGAACAACCAGCACGTGGAGGAAACCAGCGTGATTCTGCGCAAGATCATTGCGATTTCCGTTCCCATCATCATCGGCTGCGAGATCATGCCGATCATGACGCTGATTGATACGGGCATCATCATGACCCGTCTGCAGGCCACAGGCTGGACCTATGAGGAAGCGAAGAGCCTGTACGGCCTTCTTAGCGGCTTCTGTAACTCTTTGATCGCTTTCCCGCAGGTGTTTACCCAGGCGGTGGCGGTCAGTCTGGTGCCGGCTATTGCGGCTGCTTATAAGGTCAGGGACAGAGAAGGCGTTCACCGGAATATACAGATGGGTTACCGCATGACCATGATCATGGCGTTTCCGTGCGCCTTCGGCATCTTTGCTCTGGCGGAGCCGATCATGTTGCTGCTGTATCCGGCCCAGAAAGCCAGCGCCATTGCCGCTGTGCCGACGCTGATGATCATGGCAATCAGCGTGATCTTCCTGGCAATCACCCAAACTTCCGTAGGCGTGCTTCAGTCCATCGGCAAACAGATGGTGCCGGTCGTTCATCTGGCCATCGGCTGTGTGGGCAAGGTGATCCTCACCTATATCCTGGTCGGCGTTCACGATGTGAACATCAAAGGAGCCGCACTGGGAACCATGCTGGCCTATGTGGTAGCGCTGATACTGAACAATATATCCGTCAGAAAGTATACAGGCGTGAAGATCAGCTACAGTATGACCTATCTGCGGCCGTTCATCGCCGCGGCGATCATGGGAGTCTGCGCCTTTGCGGCCCATAAGATCCTGATGGGCCTCCTGGACAGCAACAGCATCGCCACGCTACTGGCCATCGCCGTAGGGGTTGTGGTGTACGTGATCCTGATCTTCTCGGTAAAAGCCATCACCATGGAGGAGCTGGAGCAGATACCTGGCGGCGGGAAGCTGACAAAAATATTAAGAAGGTTTGTGAAAGAAAGATGAAAAAAGAGTATGAAGCATTATATCTGACAAAAGATAAGGAGGGAGAGGCTTTGGAACGTCTGGTCGAGATCGTGAAGATCCTTCGCCGCGAGTGCCCGTGGGACAGTGTGCAGACCCACGAAAGCCTCAGACCATGCATGATCGAAGAGGCCTATGAGGCTGTAGACGCCATTACAGAACACGATGTCGAAAACCTTCGCGAAGAGCTGGGCGATGTGCTTCTGCAGGTTGTGTTTCATGGGAATCTGGCGGAAGAAGAGGGAAGTTTTGACCTGGCGTCTGTCATCAACGAGGAGTGTGAGAAAATGCTCCGCCGGCATCCGCATATTTTTTTAGAAGAAAAGGCAAAAACTATTGACAAAGCCCTTGAAAAATGGGAAAATATAAAAAGTAAAGAGCATGGAGAAAATAGCCATGGCGATAGGCTGAGAAAGGTGCCGCGATCGTTGCCTGCTTTGCTCAGGAGCGCGAAGGTACAGAGCAAGGCTGCGAGAGTCGGTTTTGATTGGCCTGATGCTGAGGGCGCCTTTGATAAAGTAGCGGAGGAACTGGAAGAGTTGCGCTGTGCATACAGAGAGGCGGATTCGGCAGGTATATTCGAAGAATTTGGTGATCTACTCTTTTCTATGGTTAACGTTTCAAGATTTTTAAGTATTGATCCAGAGGAGTCCCTGCATGAATCTACTGCTAAGTTTATCAGGCGTTTCGAAGCCATGGAGCAGGCTGCGTTTGAGAGAGGGTTGGATTTTGAAGGACTTTCCCTTGAGGAAATGGACAACCTTTGGAACGAAGTCAAGGAAAAAAGCAAAATGCTTATAAACAATATGATTTAAGGAGGATTTTATAATGAATAAGGCTGAATTAGTTGCTGCAGTAGCAGAGAAGACCAATTTCACGAAAAAGGATGCAGAGGTAGCTATCAACGCATTCTTAGCAAGCGTTGAGGAAGCTTTGGTTAAAGGCGAGAAGGTACAGCTGATTGGATTCGGTACTTTTGAAACCAGAGAGAGAAAGGCTAGACAGGGAAGAAATCCTAGAAAGCCTGAGGAAGTGATTGAGATTGCTGCTTCCAAGGCCCCTGTATTTAAGGCAGGCAAGGCTCTGAAAGACGCAGTAAACAAATAAGTCGAAGTTTTTGGGGACAGCCTTGGTTGTCTCCTTTTTTTTATGACCTAGCCCCGTGAAAGCGAGCGGCAGCGAAGGTTGAACGGCTGGCAGGTCAAACGCCAGGCTTCCCCAGGAGAGGGAGGGCGCCGCCCGAGATTCGACTGGCTGGGAAGCTACGGCGGCCCTAGCCCCGTGAAAGCGAGCGGCAGCGAAGGTTGAAAAGTAACTTGAGAGGTAAAATCATGCGCATAGATAAATTTTTAAAAAATTCCCGGCTGATCAAACGCCGGACAGTGGCAAAAGACGCCTGCGACCAGGAGCGTGTCTCCGTCAACGGAAAGGTGGCAAAAGCCGGAACAGAGGTCAAAGTGGGAGACGTGATCCATATCGAATTTGGAAACAGCTCCATTACGGCAAAGGTCCTGCAGCTGACAGAATCCTGCCGAAAAGAAGATGCCGCGGGCATGTATGAGATCATAGAACAGGGAAAAAGGGCAGAGTACAGTCCGCAGGACTAAGCCGCCCTTTTCTTCTGGCTTTATAAGCCCGATGGGATTGATATGCTCAACATGATGAATCTAACTGATATATGTGAGCGAGACGACCTTGGTAAGCTCTGTATAAATCCATAAAAACTTATGAAAGCTCAGATAAGCTACAGGAGTTCTAAGCTGCAGGATCTTCTAAACTACAGGATGTTCTGCAGCGTGATGGATTCATTCTCGTGGAGCAGTTTCAGCTGCTGAGCCAGCGCCAGCAGTTCGCCGCTACCGTTGGAGCGGTCTTCCGCTTTGATATATTTCAGTGTCTTGGCGAAGGTCTGATCAGCGTCGTTGATTGTGTCGGTGTCCAGAAAGAGGAGGGCGGTTTTTCTGTATTCCTGCCAACGCTGATATTCCGCCTGAAAAGCGTCATTGGCTGTTTTCCAGTCCTCTGCCTCCACAGCCTCCATGATGGGCCCCTGGCATTGGCCGGTCATACGGGAGAGCTCTTTGTGGGAATTTGTATAGAAGATGCCGTAGATACCGATGACCAGAGCCAGAGCGAAAACGGATATCCATAGAGAGCGCATCTAGTCCACCTCCTTTGTATAGTCCTGGCTGGGAGCCGGATACGGATAGACGTGGAACTGATGCTGACCATCATAAAAGGCCAGGAATACTTTTTTCGGGTCGGACAGCCCTTTTGCTTCCAGCATGTGGAGAAGGGTGCGGCGGTCCAGATGCGCCGTAGCGAGGTTTTCTCCGTAGATGCAGCCGTCACTGACCAGGACGAGAGGAAGACGTTCGTGATCCTCTGTTTTGATGATGGACAGCTGGCCGTTATCCTCCATGACAGCGTACTCTACGTCAGAGAGGGAGGGACAGTCGCCGATGCGCAGTTGCTCGAAGAGCTCGTTGATAGAGATGCGGAGCCGTTCCAGCTCCTTGACGTTGATCCTCCCCTGTTCTACGATGATGCTGGGGCGTCCGTTGACGAGCTTTTTGAATTTCTCGCTTTTGATAGAACAAATGGAGAAGAGGACCTGCAGAAAAAGAAGGGTCAGGATCGCCACCACGCCGTTGACTAGCGACGCAGCGGGCTCGTCGATGGGAATGGATGCCAGCTCGGCGATCATGAACAGGACCACCATCTGAAAGGGGGACATCTTAGAAAGCTCCGCTTTGCCCATGACGCGAAGGGCAAAAAGAACGACAACATATAATATGAGCGTTCTGATACATATGATAATCAAAATACACCTCCAAATCGATTGCTGGCATTTATTGTGCGCAGGAAGCGGAGATGATATACTGATATTTATGTATTCCTGGGAAAACATTTTGCACAAAAGGAAACCGCCGTGGCAGTCTTTGCCGGCGGAAACGTGGCGGTCGTAGGGGCCAGCTTTCTGCTTATGGTGGGAAGCGAGGCGCCATTTATGGCGCTGGCTCCCAAGCTGTCGAGGAAGCTGTCCCTGGAGAGGGCTATCGTTTTGGCCATGGCTCTGTCTGAGATCCGCTTTGGATGGTATGCCTTCGGCCCGTCCCGGCAGATGCTGATGGCTCTGTTTTTCCTGCGCAGGGCCGGCAACCCGTCAAAAAAAGGGGTGAAAAAACGTGAAAAACCCTATTGACAGAGGAACGAAAAGGTGGTAACATAATTAAGCTGTCGCGAAAAGCTTGCTGTCAGCCGTCGTCAGATGGCAGAAAGCGGTGAA
>CAZGED010000079.1:0-8246 GCA_964525085.1 uncultured Senimuribacter sp. | reverse complement strand
ATACAGTTGCTTTTGCGCCATGCTGTTCAGATTCGTCTTGCCATTTTCCCAGCGAAGGATAAAGCGGTTTTGTCAATATCGTAACCCTTCTGGTTTATTTTTCCATCAGATTCTTCATGCCGTGAAGCGTGATGGCAATGGTGGAACCGTTGTGGAGCCATGCCGTCGTCGTCGGCTGCAGCACGCCGGCCACGCCGCCCGCAATCAGGGCCGTATTGAAGCCTACAATGGTCCGGTAATTGCCGTGGATCCGCTTCATCAGCCGGTTGGACAGCTCCTTCAGGACCACCAGCTCCGACAGGTCAGAGCCGCTGATGGTAATGTCCGCGATCTCTCTGGCGATCTCCGCGCCGTCGCTGATGGCGATGCCCGCGTCAGCGGCCGACAGCGCCGGTGAATCGTTGATGCCGTCTCCGATCATGACCACCTTTCGTCCTGATCTGCGCTGCTCCTCCACGAAGCGCGCCTTGTCTTCCGGCAGCACCTCGCTGTAGTACTGATCCACGCCTACTCTGGCCGCAATGGCGGACGCGGTCCGTTCACTGTCCCCCGTCATCATGACCACCTGATCAAAGCCCGCCCGCCGCAGGTTTTTCACCACGTCGTCGGCCTCCTCGCGCAAAGGGTCCTCGATACAGATCACAGCGGCAAGCTCTCCCTCCACCGCCATATACAGGTGGGAATACTCCGCAGGCAGGGCGTCAAAGGCTTCCTGTTTGCCCTCCGGCACGGCGCAGGCCTCGTCCTCAAAGACAAAGTGCTGGCTTCCGATGATAACTCTTCTGCCCTCCACCTCTGATACGATGCCGTGGGCTACGACATAGCGAACCTTGGAATGCATCTCCTCGTGCTCCAGCCCCCGGCGCTTCGCCGCATCCACCACAGCCTTCGCCATAGAATGAGGGAAGTGTTCTTCCAGGCACGCCGCCATGCGAAGCAACTCTTCCGGCGGCTGGTCTGTAAACGGCACGATCTTCTTTACCACCGGCTTGGCCAGGGTCAGAGTTCCCGTCTTGTCGAAGACGATCACCGAAGCCTCCGCCACAGCCTCCAGATATTTGCCGCCTTTGACCGTGATGCCCTCGTCTCTGGCTTCCCTGATGGCGGACAGTACCGTCACCGGCATCGCCAGCTTCAGCGCGCAGGAGAAGTCCACCATGAGAACCGCCACCGCTTTCGCTGCATTGCGGGTCAGCAGCCAGGTCAAAGCCGTAGCCGCCAGTGTGTACGGCACCAGCCGGTCCGCCAAATGCTCCGCGCGGCTTTCCGACGCGGATTTCAGCTTTTCCGTCTCCTCGATCATGGTGATGATCTTCTCGTAACGGGTATCGCCTCTGGTCTCCTTCACGCGGAAATAGATCTCGCCTTCCTCTACTACGGTTCCGGCGTAGACGTAGCTGTCCTGCGTTTTGCGCACAGGCATGGACTCACCGGTCATGGAGGCCTGGTTGACCATGGCCTCGCCGCTCTCGACGATCCCGTCAAAAGGAATCATGCTGCCCATGCGGACCAGTACCTGATCCCCCGCTTCTATCTGATCTACCGGCACCAAAATGTCTCCGTCCGGGCCTTTGACCCAGACGTTGGAAGTGCTCAGCGCCATGCTGCCGGCCAGATCGCTGACCGATTTCTTGTGGGTCCACTCTTCCAGCAGCTCGCCGATGCCCAGCAGGAACATGACGGATGCCGCCGTATCTACGTTGCCTCGTACCATGGAAACGCCGATGGCCAGCCCGTCCAGCACCGGCACCTCGATCTTTCCCGCTGCCAGGGTTTTGATGCCCTTTGCCACATATTTCAGAGCCATGCAGCCGGTATAGGCTACTCTGATCGGGTATGGCAACAGCGCCTTGCGCACATACCGCATGATGATCTTCTGCGCCAGCTTTTCCTGATAGTCCGCGTTGAGCTGTCTTCCGGAAGCCTGGAACACCTTCTCCGGCACGTCTGTCGTCTCATAGCGGAACGCCTGCAGAGCATCGATGACAGGCTGTCTCTCTCCTTCATAGACGATCACGGCGTCGGCGGTACGCTCATAGACCTTGGCCTTCTTGACAAAGTCCAGGGTTGAAAGATAATACTGCAGCGTATCGGCTTGATAGATCGTCATCTTGGATTGAGGGAGGTGAATACGCAGACGCCCCTTTATCTCATCTTTGATTACAAAGCCCATAGACTATGCCTCGACTTCCGGCTCCGATTTCACCTGAGCTGCCGCTTCCTCTGCTTCACGCTCTGCATTGATCTGCTTCGCGCCTTCCAGCACGTCCTCTGCGTTTTCCTGCACCACGGTGGCAGTCTTCATGATGCATGCCTTTGCCCGCAGGACCGCCGCCGTACATTTCGTATAGAGTTTCTTGGCGTCTTTGCTGGCCAGAACTTTGATGCCTGCCGTGCCGAAAAGCACGCCGCCTGCGAAAAGACCGATTTTGTTCAGATCTATGTTCTCCAATTTCATTTTTTCCATTTTGATTTCCTCCGTTCGTGTTTGTTCGTTTCAACCAATCGTTTTTAACCGTTTTCATCGGTTTTCACTGAGTCCGCTTTGGTCCTGCCTGCGCTTTTACAGCCCGTATACATAACCATCGCGAAGCAGCAAACCGTTGCCCACGCCCAGAATTTATGCTTTTTCATCGCCTTACCATCCTTTCTCTGCAGTTTCTTGATTAGTATTGGCTAACTATCTGTGCATTTTCATTGTATCTCATTCTCAGTAAAAGTCAAGAGTCAACTTATGAAACGAACTTTTCAGCGATACGCCTGTATCGCCCGTTCCAGCCGCCGGAAGGCCTCTCCCAGCGTGGCCCGAGGGCAGGCGATATTGATCCTTTCAAAGCCCTCCCCATCCGGTCCGAACATGTTCCCGCTGTCCAGCCAGAGTCCGGCTTTGTCCACGATCAGCTCCTCCCGCTGCGCCTCCGTCAGGCCAAGACCCCGAAAATCCAGCCAGATCAGGTAGGTCCCTTCCGGTTCGATGAGCTTCACCTCCGGAATCCTCTCCCTGAGATATTTCCGGACATAGGCGAGATTGCCGCAAAGATACGTCCGAAGCTGGCCGAGCCACTCTCCTCCCGCTTCATAGGCCGCCTGGCAGGCGGCCAGACCCAGCTGGTTCAGCTGGCTGTAGCCCGCGGCGGCAATCTCCCCGCGGAAGCTCTGCCGGAGCTTTTCATTGGAAATAAAAATATTGGACGTCTGCAGTCCCGCCAGATTAAAGGTTTTGCTGGGAGCCGTGCAGGTTACGGTAAGATCCGCGAAAGCCGGAGAAAGATCCGCAAAGACGCGGTGTCTGAATCCCGGATAGACAAAATCACTGTGAATCTCATCGCTGACCACCAGCACACCGTACCGCAGACAGAGCTGTCCGGCTCTGCGCAGCTCCTCTTCTGTCCAGACTCTGCCCACCGGGTTGTGAGGGCTGCAGAGGAGCAGAAGCTTCACTTTGCCGCTTCTGAACTTCGCCTCCATGTCGTCAAAGTCCATTTCATAGTGCCCGTCTATGAGCCGGAGCGGGCTGTTAATCAGCTCCCTGCCGTTATCCAGAATGGCTTCGCTGAACGGGTAGTACACCGGCTGCTGGATCATAACGCCGTCACCCGGCTTTGTAAACGCCCGGATTGCCATGGCGATGGCAAAGACGACACCCGGCGTCTTTACAAGCCACTCGGGCTGCACGACCCATTGAAAGTTTTCCCGATACCAGGACTGTACGGCCTGAAAATACGGCTCCTTGGTGTCACTGTACCCGAAGATGCCGTGTCGGACGGCCTCCGCCAGCCGGTCGAGGATCGGAGCGGCCGCGGGAAAGTCCATATCCGCGACCCACAGCGGCAGCAGGTGTTCCGGCTTGCCTCTTTCCTCCGCGAAATCATATTTCAGGCAGTTGGTGCCCCGTCTTTCTGTAATCTTGTCAAAATCATAAATCATCTCTTTTTCCTCCCAAATCGATTATGCCAATGCCTGTTCGAGATCCGCGATCAGATCCTCCACGCTTTCGATGCCTACCGAAAGGCGCAGAAAGGTGTCCGTGATGCCCAGCGTCTCCCGAACGTCCACGGGCACGTCCCCGTGGGTCTGGAGCATCGGGTAAGTGATCAAAGACTCTACCCCGCCAAGGCTCTCCGCGTAGGAGATGAGCCTGACCCGGCTCAGCACGTCTCTGGCGGTCTGTGCCGTATCGGTTCGAAAGGAAATCATCCCGCCAAAGCCGCTGGACTGTCTTTTCTGTACCTCGTGGCCGGGATGCTCGGGAAGACCGATGTAGTACACCTGCCTGATTTTGGGATGCTGCTTCAGCCACCGGGCGATGGTCAAAGCGTTCCTTTGCTGACATTCCATGCGGACCGCCAGGGTTTTGATGCTGCGGAGCATGAGAAAGCTGTCAAAGGGAGCAAGGCACGACCCTATGCTCTTGTACAGATATCGGATCCGCTCCGCCAGTTCCTGCCGGGCTGCGCATACAAAGCCTGCCAGCACGTCGTTATGCCCGCCGAGGTATTTGGTCCCGCTGTGAACCACCAGGTCCGCGCCCAGGGCGATCGGCGTCTGCAGATAGGACGACAAAAACGTATTGTCCACGATCAGGAGCAGATGATGCGCTTCGGCCAGCCTCTTCATCTCCGCCAAATCGGTCACCCGCATCGTCGGATTGCTGGGCGTCTCGATGTAGAGCGCCCGCGTCTGCGGTGTAACAGCCGCGGCTGCCGCCTCCGCATCCGCCGTGTCCACATAGGTAAATGAAAAGCCCCTCCTCTCTTCCATCTGCCGGAACATACGGACGGACCCTCCGTAAAGGTCGTTGGTACAGACAAAATGGGCACCGGACTCAAAAAGCTCCATGCACAGGGACACGGCAGCCATGCCGGAGGAACAGGCGACCGTATCCGCCGCCCCCTCCAGGGAAGACATGACGTGTTCCAGCTCACTTCTGGTCGGATTGCTTTCCCGCGAATAATCGTAGCCGGTGGAATGACCGATTCCGGGATGGGTGAAGGTGGCGGATTGAAAGATCGGCGTCGTAATGGCGCCAAAGGGGCGATTGTCATCCGAACGGCAGTCTCCGTGGATACATCTGGTTTTCAGGTCATATTTCATGCAAAGGAGATCCTCTCTTTCGTCAAACGGCCAATGGAAAAGCTTTATACATACCATTAACCCAATAGATTATGTATGATTATAATGGAAGGCGGGTCACTTGTCAATGCGTCAAAATCGAGAAGGGCGCCCAAAAACCGAGGGAAGGCTGCCGTCTTTTACAGTCGTCTGGCCACCGCCTGTTCCCGCAGCTTTTTCCTGGCGATAAAGAAGGTGACAATATGTCCGGACAAGGTGACAATCCACGTAACGGGATAAGTCAGGAACAGCATTTCCACCGTGTGAAAGGCCGGCATCTGGAAGATCGTCATGATCCAGAAGACCCTCAGGCCGCAGACGCCGACCAGAGTGACGATCATCGGTATGATGGAGTAGCCCATACCACGCAGCGCGCCTACCATGACGTCCATGGCACCGCCCAGGGCGTACGTCATCGCAATGATCCGCAGACGCTCCATGCCGGCGTCGATGACGATATCGCTGGAGGTATAGATGCCCAGCAACTGCCGTCCGAAGAGCACAGCCAGGCCGCCCATGACCAGACCTACGATGACGACGCATAGTTCGCCCCTTCCCAAAATCTTGTCGATCCGCTTGATCCTCTTCGCGCCCACGTTCTGACTGGTAAAGGAGATGGTCGCCTGATAGAAGGCGTTCATGGCAAAGTAGATGAATCCCTCTATATTGGCCGCCGCCGAGCTTCCCGCTACCACCGTCGCACCGAAGGAGTTGACGGAAGCCTGCACCAGTACATTGGTCAGTGAGAAAATCAGTCCCTGTACACCTGCCGGCAGGCCGATGCGCAGAATAGCCATGACCCTATCGCCGTGGAGCCTGAGACGGCGCAGATCCAGGCGGATATCACTTTGTTCTCTCATCAGGCACAGCAAAACCAGGACAGCGGAGATCCACTGGGAGATCGCCGTTGCCGCGCCGACGCCCGCCACGTCCATCTGCAGGGAGATGACAAAGAACAGGTTGAGCGCCACGTTGATGCATCCAGAGAAGGCCAGATAATACAGGGGCCTTCTGGTGTCTCCCACAGCACGCAGAATGGCGCCGCCAAAGTTGTACACCATCATGCCGGTCATTCCGAGGAAGTAGATGCGCAGATACTCCGTGGCCAGAGGCAGCACCTCGTCCGGCGTACCCATCCAGATCAGGAAATACCTGGACAGCACGACGCCGACAACCGTGAGGAGCAGGCCGCTGATCAGGCTCAGGGCCATGGTCGTATGCACCGTGTCAGACAGCTCTCTTTGCCTGCGTCCGCCAAAATACCGCGCCACCACTACGTTGGCGCCGACGGAAAGCCCGATGAACAGGTTTGTCAGCAGAGAGATCAAAGCCGTATTAGAGCCTACCGCCGCCAGAGAATTATCCCCCGCGAACCGACCCACCACGATGATATCCGCCGCATTGAACAAAAGCTGCAGAATGCTTGAAAGCATCAGCGGCAGTGAAAACTTGAGCATCTTCAGGAGTACGGGACCCCGCACCATATCTATTTCAAAACTCTTTCTCGTTTTTTTCTGCTCATTTCCCATAATTCGACCCTCCCATCAGCTATTCATTGTATACCTTTAGATGGGCAGATGCAAGAGGGGCAAATGTTTTTACTTTGTTCCTTTTTTTTGGCGGCCGCGGGAAAAAAACTTAACTTTTTCCTCCTGAGTTCAGTCAAATTCCTGTCCTTCGCGATAAAAACTTAAAATCGTTCCTAAACTGGGAAAAAACTTAAGTTTTGACCGAAGTATGTCTTTCAATGACTTAACTTTTCGCCCCTTCTTAAGTCAGATTTAAGTTTTAAGGGTACAAGACTTAACTGATTTTATCCTCCTTCAGCAAGAAGACGCCCACTTCTAAAGTGGGAGATCAGCAGATCTTGCCGACAGATCCTACTAACACATCTTATCAAATTATCAAAACCAAAAAACGCCGCACAGCTGATGCGTCACCAGCCGTGCGGCAGACTCTCCCGAAGCCCTGAGCCTCTGTCTTATTCAGCTTTTCCTGTTATGATCCACGGCACCGGCTGCAGTTCAAAGGCGTTTTTCGCCCCCAGTTTGGATACGGACACCTGAATGACCTCAGCCTCTTTGATGCCGTACTTCTCAAAGGTCGCCTGCATGTTGCCCGCCACGGAGAAATCCAGGGTATAGACTACGATGTTGATGTTCGGGTTCAGATTCATCAGGCACTGGATCTCCTGTTCCATGCTGGCAGACGCCGCGATGAAAGCGATGGCAGGCACCGGACATGCTTTCATGGTCTCCTCGTCCACATGGTCAATGACGGTCATGTTCCGCAGGTCGAAGTAGTCGATGTTCTCCTCCATGGCTTCCCGCTCCTGCTTGTTGTACTCTACAGCGATGACCGTTCCCTCGTTGGCCAGAAACGCGGATTCGATGGCGATGCTCTCTCCGCCGATGACGCAGACCGTATCCTCCCGGCCGATGTGCATCTTGTTCAGAATGATGGTCCGGATCTCGCTTCCCAGACGGCGAGAAGAAGCTCCCTTGCGGAAGTTCAGGTTGTCCAGTCCGCTCTTGTAGGTGTTGCGGGCATTCTGATTGACCACCAGCATGCCGGCGGAGGCGTTGATGCCCCGGTTGATCATGTCGCTGACCTTATCGTGCTTGATCTCTCCTACAGGCTCAGAACCCTCATTGTACCAAACCTCGCAATCGCCCAGTCCGGCGTTCCACATATGGTAAAAGATCTCCTCGTCTCCGGCTTCCATAAAGGCCAACACTGCCTTATGGGATTCCACCGTGGGGATCAGATTCTTATTTCTCTTGGTAATATCCATCATCTTGATCTGTTCCAGGTCGATCGGAGAATTCTCCGCAAAATACTGGAGCCAGGATAAGATAACATCATTGGTAAAAAGCTGTTCTTTCATGACGCTTACCTCCCTTCGGCATTTCTGTCGTTTCTCGTAGATTTCGTATATATGTATTATACAATTTTTGCGGTGGATTTGCCATAGGGAATTGTCATTATCCCAGGGCCTACGCATGAAACCTTCGGACCACTTTTTTCGCGGAGCTTCGCGGTCGTTGGCGGTCATTGACGGTCATTGGCGGCTTGCGCTACTTTTTGTCACTCTTTGTGTACCATACGGCACGACACTTGTGCTGCACGCCACT
>CAZGED010000078.1:1357-8252 GCA_964525085.1 uncultured Senimuribacter sp. | reverse complement strand
TCCGGCCGAATTCGATCCCCGCAAGTACCTGGGACCTGGCAGGGACGCCATCACCCGCATGGTGCAACACAAGATCCGCGACATGCTCAACGCGTCCGGCAGAAAATAGTCGACGGTCAAAGGGTGTCCGCCCCTCATGCGAGAGGGGCGGGACGCACACCATCGCAAAAAGACTCGCGCTTGGCGAGTCTTTTTTCCTGTTTGTTGTTTATACTGAGAAATCCAGCAACGTTTTCCATCCTTGCGGACAGCCGCCGCCTTCGCCTAATGGCCTTCCTTCTCGTCTCTTACAATGCAGACCGCTTCTACACGGCTGCGCACATCCATCTTGCGGAACAAGTTGTAGATGTGGGCCTTTACCGTACTCTCGGAAATAAACAGCTCATCTGCGATCTGGGTGTTGGTCTTGCCGTCGTAGATCTCCCGCAGGATCTCCACCTCCCGTTTGGTCAGCTCAAACTTTTCCTTCACGTTTTCCATGGCTGTATCCAGATCCATGCCCTGCGGTTTCTCATGGAGATAGGATTTGGTGAAATCACGCTTATACAGGAGTACGATATTGGCGATATTGATGACCAGCCAATAGAAGATGGTGATGTTCATCACATTGACCGACGTATGGTCAAAAATCCCTGATTCGGTGATAAAGTATGTAAGATAGTTGATTGTCATGAATATGGTGATGACCGCCTTGTAGAGCCGAAGCATCTTGTGATGCCCTTCCTTCCGGCTCTTCCTTAGGCAGAAGCCGCTGCCTGCCAGTAGCAGTCCGATCAGCGGAATATCGATGATCAGCCGGAGCCATTTAATCTCCCGGAAGAATCCCACAGACACCAGCCAGATGACGATGTAGACGATACCGAATCTCTTCGCTTCCCGATTCAGGCGCTCCCCGTAATTGGCTCCGGCAATATTGCTCTCCACTTTGAGCCAGATGACGACCAGTACCGCGGTCAGGCAGTCACCGAAGCTGACCATCATGTCCCTGCCGGAAAAGTGTATGATATTATCACTGTAGTAGATGAGAAAGTCATACACGTTCATGATCAAAAGCATCCCAATAAACGGCCGCATGACACTAAAGTTCTTCTCCTTATCGCCTTTGTCCGCCAGCCACTGAATCGTCAAAGCCGAAACGCCGATCAATATGGTAAAAATATAGCAAAAAACAATAAAATGTGTCATCCTACAATCCTTTCCTCCAAATATGCACGCATTCATTTTACTACGAAAAACAAAAAAGTGCAATCAAAAAGCCGGGCAAAACCGACCTTTTGACATTTTATTTCATGCAATATATTAAGGAGGTTTTTTGCTATGCTTCCAGTGCTTTCAAGGCGTCTGCTTTGTCCTTCGCTCTCTGTTCCATGACCTTCTCGTACTCTTCGTCGGTCATTTTCTCCATGGAGATACCGGTGAATCCATAGAAAATGGATACGATCGGATTGATCCAGCAGAGGAAGGCGAACGGCGCGTATCCTCCGGCGCCCCATTGCGGCGCACCCAGGAAGGTGCTCATGGTAGCGCCGCAGGTGTTCCACGGCACCAGATTGGAGGTAATCGTTCCGGAATCTTCCAGACATCTGGACAGATTCTTCGGAGCCAGCTTTCTATCCTCGTAGGCCTCTTTGAACATTCTGCCCGGCAGCACCAAAGCCAGATACTGATCACCCGCAATGATGTTCATGAAGATGCAGCTGAATATGGTTACTGTTACCAGCATACCGGTATTCTTCGCCAGCTTCAGCAGCTTGTCGGCAAGAGTGCCCAGCATACCGGAGGAATCCATGATGCCTCCGTAGCACATGGCGCAGATAATCAGATTGATGGTCCACATCATAGAATGCATGCCGCCCTTGGCGTCGATCAGCGCTCCTACGTTGAACTCTCCGATGACGGCGTCACTGAAGCCCTCTGCGGCTGCCAGCGACGCAAACGCGCCCTGATCCATGGTAAATGCGATGTCGAACTGTTCTTTGATTGCCGCAAATTCCGTGCTGACGCTGCCTACGTTATATCCATAGTGGAGGATACCCGGCCAGTCTGCCAGTGGGATCCCCTGATAGATGGAGCCTATGACGCAACCCAGCACGATGCCGCCCATGAGGCCCGGCAAGGCCGGCAGCTTCAGCGCCACAATGATGATAACCACCACCGGCGGAATCAGCATCGCCGGATTGATCACAAAGTTGATCTTCAGCGCCTCCTGCATATCGGCCACGATGCTCATGTTGGTGTCCCCCGACGCCTTCATCCCCAGGATGGCGTAGAGAACCAGAGAGATGATCAGCGACGGCGTTACGGTCCAGATCATGTGTTTGACATGGTCAAACAGAGTCGCACCGGCCATGGCCGGCGCCAGATTGGTGGTATCCGACAGCGGTGACATTTTATCGCCAAAGTACGCGCCGGATACGATCGCTCCTGCTGTCATCGGTACAGAAATACCCAGACCGGTGCCAACGCCGATCAGTGCGATTCCGATGGTTCCGGCGGTGGTCCAGGATGACCCGGTCGCCAGAGATACGATGCAGCAAAGGATACAGCTGGCCATCAGGAATACCGACGGCTTCAGAATCATCAGCCCGTAATAGATCATGGCCGGCACCACGCCGGACGCGATCCAGGAGCCGATCAGTGACCCTACGGTCAACAGGATCAGCATGGCCTGCATGGATCGGTTGATGGATGCGATGATGCCGGCCTCCAGATACGCCCATTTATATCCGTTGGCGACAGCCACGGCAGCGGCGAAGATGGCCGATACGATCAGGGCGATATGTACTTCCCCATAGCCGCACGTAAAGGCTTCCCCAAAGAGTTTCCCCAGAATGCCCAGTACGTACATCAGTACGCAGATGGTAAACAGTACGGTTACAAGGCACTGCCACATTGGGATCTTTCTACCCATAAATAAGTCCCCCCTTTTCTAAGAATAAAAATGTGAAAGAGAAATTCCTGTGCGATCCGTTTCTCTGCTTCCCCGTTTCTCCGCTCCTGCCATCGCTTCTGGACGGCTGTCTGGTTGTCCGAGCGATTGTCCTCAAAGTCCGGATCACATGACTTATTATATGGGCCGGCGACAATTCCCGCAATGGAACCCAAGTCTTAAACGTCCGGGAAATGGGCGGGAAATCCTAAGACCTTTGGTTTACGCAGCCCTCGCGCCGCGTCTGCCCTTCTATGCCTGCCTCTCTATGTTAAGTCTCCCCCTGCAAAAACTTAAAATCGACTTAAAACTGACTTAAAAATTAAGTCAATTGCGGGCGCAGCCCCTATAAAACTTAACACTCCCTTTGCGGAAAGCTCCGATTTGAATCGTTTTTAAGTTTTTGAACTGCGGCAGAGCGTTTTGCCTTAAATAACCCCTGTAAGATTTAAGTTTTTTACTCGGGATCTGCCGCAGATCCGGTTCAGTGGCGCAAATACCGGCTTCCGCTGACGGCTGCTCCGGCAGCCTTCGTCCAGCAAAAAAGAGTGCCTTTGATACCGGCTTACCGCCGGTGTCAAAGGCACTCTTTCGCTTGCGAATCATTTCAGCATTACATATCCACAGGGAAGCCCCGTTTCTTTGTGAACGAGAAGGCCTGCGTAATTTGCTGCTCCCATAGGTCCATGGGTATCGCCCACTACGACAAACGCATAATCGTCATAGGATGTTTCGTCTATCTGCTCATCGGTGATGAAGCCATACTCCTGATACTCTGCGTAAGATGAGAACGCTGTCTCTTCCGTCAAGCTGTAATCTATTGACTTCGACCCTTTCATCCTCTCAATATAGGGAGAATAAAGCATGAGACTCCTCGCTTCTTCATCCCCGAGATCCAGGGTTTCCGACTCTTTCCTTTGCCACAGATTCATCAGAAGTAACGAAAAGAGCAGGATTGCGATAAGAACCCCCGCAAACAGCTGAAAGCTATGATTCTTTAGCCAAGCTTTCTCTGATTTCATGCTGATAGGTCTTCACCTCTCTTTCTTGATCCGTGCTTTGCACGATTTTACGTAATGATATTCTATCATAAAGCCATGCAAAAGCCAATACCTATTCCTATTTTTCGTGCATTGCACAATTTTATGTAATGACATTGTATCAAAAAAAGAACGCCGCGCTGACTGGTCTCCCAGCTCGGGCGGCGCTCCAATCCCGCGGCAGCTTCGCCGCGGGGCTTTCCACATCAATTACCGGATGGTATGCTTCTCGATGAGTTGATTCTTCATGTCCCACAGCTGCTGAGAAAGATCCACGTAATAGGTCTGCGGATTCTCAAAGCGCAGGGTCTCACCCCAAAGGGTCTCGATCTGATCCCGGCAGTACTCTCTGACCTCGTCGATCGGCGGGCACCGGTAGACGCACTCGCCCTTGTCAAAGATCTGTACCCGCAGGTTCTTTGCGCAGAAGTTATACAGCCTCTTCTTCTTCCAGACCGCATTCGGATCGAAGATTTCGTAACCGTCCACCTCCGGAATGGTCTCGCCGTCCACCGTCAACACGTCGGCCAGGGCCTTTCCCGTTTCCCTGTCAAAGAGCCTGTACAGCGTCTTGAATCCAGGGTTGGTAATCTTCTCCACATTTTCGGAGATCTTGATCTTCGGAATGATCTCTCCGTCCTTTTCCAGAGCGGCCAGCTTGTACACGCCGCCGAACACCGGCTCCGACTTGGCTGTGATCAGGCGCTCGCCGACCCCAAAGGAATCGATCTGCGCTCCCTCCATGATCACGTCCCGTATGATATACTCGTCCAGAGAGTTGGATACGGTGATCTTGCACTCCTCCAGACCTGCCTCGTCCAGCATCTTTCTGGCCCGCTTGGTCAGATAGGCCATGTCGCCGCTGTCCAGACGAATTGCCATCTTCTGTGGTTTGACCTCCTTGAACACGCGGATCGCGGCCGGTACCCCCGACTTCAGCACATTGTAGGTATCCACCAGCAGGGTGCAGTCGTTCGGATAGATCTCCGCATACTTTTTAAAGGCTTCATATTCGTTGGGGAACATCTGCACCCAGCTGTGGGCCATAGTCCCCAGTGCCGTGATGCCGTAATCCCGATCCGCAATGGCGCAGGCGGTTCCCGTACATCCTCCGATATAGGCCGCGCGGGCGCCAAATACAGCGGCTGCCGTTCCGTGAGCCCTTCTGGTGCCGAACTCCATGACCGGCCTTCCCTGGGCCGCGCGGACGATCCGGTTGGCCTTGGTAGCAATCAGGCTCTGATGATTGATGATCAAAAGCAGCATGGTCTCGATAAACTGCGCCTGGATCACCGGTCCCCTTACCGTTAAAATCGGTTCATGGGGAAAGATCGGCGTTCCCTCCGGCACGGCCCAGACGTCACACTCGAATTTGAAATTCCGAAGATATTCCAGGAACCCTTCACAGAACATTCCCTTTTCTCTGAGGAACTGAATATCCTCCTCCGTAAACTTCAGGTTGTTCAGGTACTCGATCACCTGCTCAACGCCTGCCATGATGGCGTATCCGCCGCCATCCGGAACCTTTCTGAAGAACATATCGAAATAAGCGATATCCTCTTCCATGTTACCTGACTGAAAATATCCATTTGCCATGGTGATTTCATAGAAATCTGTCAACATCGTCAGGTTTTCCTTCTTCATCATTTTGGATTATCTCCTTTTATCTGCTCTTTCGGGCGCTATTGAAAAATATATAATATTTGATTATACACTATTTCAGCATTTTCTTCAAGAACTGTCCGGTATAAGATGCGTCACAGGCGGCAATTTCTTCCGGTGTGCCCGTGGCGACAACGCTGCCGCCCCTGTTTCCGCCTTCCGGTCCCAGGTCGATCACATGGTCCGCCCGCTTGATCACATCCAGGTTGTGCTCGATGACCACCACCGTATTGCCTGCATCGACCAGCTTGTCCAGCACAGAGAGCAGCTTGTCCACATCGGCAAAGTGGAGACCGGTGGTCGGCTCGTCCAAAATATACAGGGTCTTTCCCGTGCTGCGCCGGGACAGCTCTGTGGCCAGCTTGACCCGCTGCGCCTCTCCGCCGGACAGCTGGGTAGAAGGCTGCCCCAGCTTGATGTAGTCCAGTCCCACCTCGTTGAGGGTATCCAGATACCGCATCAGGGAAGGCAGGTTTCTGAAGAAGTCCAGCGCTTCAGCCACGCTCATATCCAAAACGTCGAAAATGCTCTTTCCTTTATACTTTACCTCCAGCGTCTCCCGGTTGTACCTTTTGCCCTTGCAGACCTCACACGGAACGTAAACATCCGGAAGGAAATGCATCTCAATCTTGATGATGCCGTCGCCGCTGCACGCTTCGCAGCGTCCTCCTTTGACGTTGAAGCTGAACCGTCCCTTGTCAAACCCTCTCAGCTTGGACTCCGGCAGGGACGCGAAGAGGTCCCGAATATGGGTAAACATGCCCGTATAGGTGGCCGGATTGGATCTAGGCGTCCGCCCGATCGGCGACTGGTCGATGTCGATGACCTTGTCGATGTGTTCCAGCCCGAGGATCTCATCGAATTTGCCCGCTTCCTCCTTTGTCCGGTTGAGGATCTTAGAGGCCCCTTTGTTGAGGATCTCGTTGATCAGGCTGCTCTTGCCGGAGCCGGACACGCCGGTGACGCAGACGAATTTTCCCAGAGGGATCTCTACGTCGATATGTTGCAGGTTGTTCTCCGCCGCTCCTTTGATGGTGATGCATTTGCCGTTGCCTTCTCTGCGCTTTTCCGGCACGGCGATCTTCCTCTTTCCCGACAGGTACTGCCCCGTGATGGATGCCGGGCAGGCTTTGATGTCCTCCACCGTGCCCTGGGCTACCAGTTCTCCGCCGTAGATGCCGGCTCCCGGTCCGATGTCGATGATGTGGTCCGCGGCGTACATGGTCTCCTCGTCGTGCTCCACCACCAGCAGGGTGTTTCCGAG
>CAZGED010000078.1:0-1347 GCA_964525085.1 uncultured Senimuribacter sp. | reverse complement strand
AGGGTATCCAGCAGCTTCGCATTGTCCCTTTGGTGAAGGCCGATGCTGGGCTCGTCCAGAATGTACAGCACGCCCATGAGGCTGGAGCCGATCTGTGTCGCGAGGCGGATTCTCTGAGATTCCCCGCCGGACAACGTGCCTGAAGCGCGGGACAAAGTCAGATATTCCAGTCCCACGTCCAGCAGGAAATTCAGCCGGGCTTTGATCTCTTTGATGATCTGCCTGCCGATGAGCGCTTCTTTCTCCGTCAGCTGCAAATTGTCGATAAAGTCGTAGACGTCCCGGATGGACATGTCAGAAAGCTCCGCCAGATTTTTTCCTCCCACGGTAACGGCCAGCACCTCCGGCTTGAGACGCTTGCCGCGGCAGTCGGGGCAGTCCCTCACCACCATGTACTTCTGCATCCGCTCCTTCATAAAGTCGGAGTGGGTCTCCCGATAGCGGCGCTCCACGTTGTTAATCATGCCCTCAAAGGGATGGTCTCTGTGTGAAACGGCGCCCGTACTCCGGCTGGTATAGGTATACTTCAAATGCCTGGTTCCCGTTCCGTACAGCAGCTCCTGCTTAAAGGTTTCCGGCAGATCCTGATAGGGTACCGAAAGATCCACGCCGTGCTCTTTTGCCAAAGCGTCGATCATCTGCCGGTAAAATCCGGAAAACTCCATGGACGCGAAGATGGTGCCCAGGGCGCCGCCGATGACGCTCTTGTCCTTTTTGATGATCAAATCCGGGTCGATCTTCTGGGTGAATCCCAGGCCATTGCAGGTCGGGCAGGCGCCGAAGGGACTGTTAAAGGAAAACATTCTCGGTTCCAGTTCCTCGATGCTGACGCCGTGATCCGGACATGCCAGCTTGGTGGAAAAGGTCTTCTCCATCTGGAAATCCTGCTCCTGAAACTGCACAATGACCAGTCCGCCGCCCTGATGTATGGCAAGCTCCACCGCCTCGGAAATGCGGCTTTCCTGTCCCGGCTTGAGGATGATCCTGTCCACCACGATCTCTATGGTATGCTTACATTTCTTGTCCAGCTTGATCTCTTCTTCATTGATCAGACGGATCTCTCCGTCGATCCGAACCCTGGTAAAGCCCTCTTTGCGGATGCGCTCCAGGATCTTTTCGTGCTCGCCCTTCCTCTGGCGGACGACCGGCGCCATGATGATCAGCCTGGTGCCCTCTTGAAACTCCATGATGGCGTCCACCATCTGATCCACGGTCTGGCTGGTGATCGGCCTGCCGCAGACCGGGCAGTGGGGATGTCCGATGCGGGCATACAGAAGACGCAGGTAGTCGTGTATTTCCGTCACGGTTCCCACGGTGGAACGGGGATTCTTGCTGGTGGTCTTTTGA
>CAZGED010000077.1:0-8348 GCA_964525085.1 uncultured Senimuribacter sp. | reverse complement strand
ATTGCGCGCCGCCCGTCCGATGGTCTGGATCAAAGAGGTCTCCGTCCGCAGGAAGCCTTCCTTGTCGGCGTCCAGAATGGCCACCAGAGAGACTTCCGGAATGTCCAATCCCTCCCGCAGCAGATTGATGCCGACCAGCACGTCAAACTCGCCCAGGCGCAGATCGCGGATGATTTCCAACCGCTCCAGGGTGTCCACCTCGGAGTGAAGGTATCGGACCCGAATGCCCGCGTTGGACAGATAATCTGTCAGGCTTTCCGCCATCTTCTTGGTCAACGTGGTAACAAAGGCCCTCTCGCCCCGCTCTGCCACGGCCCGCAGTTCTCCGATCAAATCGTCGATCTGTCCCTCCGTCTTGCGGACGGTGATCGGCGGATCCAAAAGGCCCGTCGGACGGATGATCTGTTCCGCCGTGATGCCGCCCGATACTTCCCGCTCATAGGCCGCCGGCGTCGCACTGAAATATATGGTCTGGCCGACCAGGCTCTCAAATTCCGAAAACTGCAGCGGCCGGTTGTCCAGCGCCGACGGCAGCCGGAAGCCGTACTCCACCAGGGAGGTTTTCCGGGAACGGTCACCGGCGTACATGGCCCGCAGCTGGGGCAGCATGACGTGGGACTCGTCGACGAGCAGCAAAAAATCATCCGGAAAGTAATCGATCAACGTGTAGGGCCGTGCGCCCGGCTCCAGACCGTTGATGTGGCGGGCATAGTTTTCGATGCCCTTGCAGGTGCCGATCTCCCTGAGCATTTCCATATCGTAACGGGTTCTCTGCTCGATCCGCTGGGCTTCCAGCAGCTTGCCCCGATCCTTGAACCACTGGATCCTTTCTTCCAGCTCCGCTTCGATGGTGACCAGGGCCCGCTCCATGTTCTCCTTTGATGTGACATAGTGGGACGCAGGATAGATGGCCACGTGATTCCGCAGGCCCAGAATCTCCCCGGTCAGCGGGTTCATCTCCTTGATAGCCTCCACCTCGTCGCCGAACAGCTCGATGCGCACGGCTTTGTCCGATCCGGCAGGAAAGATGTCGATGATATCGCCCCGCACCCGGAAGGTGCCCCGCTCAAAGGCCATGTCGTTTCTGGTATACTGGATGTCGATCAGCTTTCTCAGAATCTCGTTTCTCGGCCGTTCCATGCCCGGCCGCAGGGAGATCATCTGATTCTCGTAATCGAAGGGGCTTCCCAGACCGTAGATGCAGGACACGGAGGCCACGATGATGACGTCCTTCCGTTCCGCCAGGGCGGCCGTCGCCGAGTGGCGCAGCTTCTCGATCTCGTCGTTGATCTGGGAATCCTTCTCTATATAGGTATCCGTCGAGGGCACATAGGCCTCCGGCTGATAGTAGTCATAATAGGACACAAAATATTCCACGGCGTTGTCGGGAAAGAACTCCTTGAACTCTCCGTGAAGCTGGGCGGCCAGGGTCTTGTTATGGGAGATCACCAGCGTCGGTTTCTGTACCCGCTCGATGATATTCGCCATGGTGAAGGTCTTTCCTGACCCGGTAACGCCCATCAAAGTCTGATGCTTTTCGCCGTTTATAATTCCCTCCGCCAGCCGGTCGATGGCCTGAGGCTGGTCGCCGGTAGGGGCAAAATCTGAATACAGTTTAAACTCCATCCGTAATATGGTCTCCTTGTTTCATTCATTGGGCCGGTTGTAGAACCATCCGCCGACCTGTTCTGTTTTGATCACGTTGACAAAGGCGCGGGGATCCGCCTCTTTGATGGCGGCCAGGACCCGGCTGACTTCTTCACTGGAAACCACAGAATAGACCATGTTCCGCTCCGTCCCCTGATAACAGCCGACCCCCTTGAAATGGGTCGCGTCGTGGTTGGTGATGGCTTTGATTCTGCCATAGATCACGTTGGGCTGGTCTGTGATGATCAGCAGCGTGTGCTTTTGATACCGCTTGTACAGCATCTGGATTACCTGGGTCGAGCAGAACTGGAAGATGATCGAGTACAGTGCCCGGTCAAAGCCGAACAGCAGGCCCGCTGCAATCAGAATGCACACGTTTGCCATAAAGATGTAGTTCCACGCATCGATGCCCCGCTTCTCCGAAAAATAAATGGAGATGAAATCCGTGCCGCCGCCGCTGGCTCCGACGGAGAGGCACAGACAGACAGCTGCGCCGTTGACGATGCCGCCGAAGATACAGATCAGCAGTACGTCGTAGGTAATGGTCACCGGCGGAAGAAGATCCGTCAGCACACTGCTGAGTGCGATGACATAAATAGAATAGAAGGTAAATTTCTTGCCCAGATACCGGATGCCGATATAGGCCGGTATCAGATTCAGCGGAAGATAAATCATCGTATAGGGCAGCTGCGCCTGGAAGAAGGTCTCTCCGATCTGCTGGATCAGCAGCGTGATGCCCGCAAAGCCGCCGGGGAACAGGCCGCCCGTCCGGACAAAGCTCCTCAGGTTAAAGGCATAGACCAGCGCTCCCAGCGTGCAGAACAGAAGCCTGCGCAGTTCTTTTTTCAGCCGCTGCTGCCGGCTCAGTGTTTCCATCGCATCTATGCCTCCTCCGGAAGTTTGCTCACGTCGATCCAGCCTTCTGCTTTAGAATAGCGGTACAGCTCGTCGCAGGTGAATTCGATGGCGCTGTTGGCGCTGCCGCAGGCGGGGAATACCGTGTCAAAACGCTGCAGGGACTTGTCGCAGTAAATCCGCACCTCAGGGTTTTCCACAGCAAAGGCGCATACGCCGCCGATGGCGTGACCCGTGTAGGCGACCACCTCTTCCGCCGTCAGCATTTTCGCCTTGAAACCAAATTGGGCTTTAAACTTTTTGTTGTCGATCCGGGCGTCTCCGGCCGTCTGGATCAAAATGCATCCGTCAGGGCTTTTGAAGGACAGCGTCTTGCAGATCCGGGCGCCCTCCACACCTACGGCCTGGGCGGCCAGCTCCACCGTGGCGCTGGATACGTCAAACTCCTGAATCCTGTCCTCTATGCCTAACGACCTGAAATAGGTTCTTACTTTTTCAATTGCCATAAAACTCCTCCCTCTTCTGTTTCACTACTATAGATTCTACGAGGTGTCGCCGATAAAATCAAGAGCCGCTTTGTGTTTTTTTTCGTTTCCCGCATCGACGTCTTTCCACAGAATTTTCCATGCACCAAAGTACGAAAAGACGAAGTTTGTCTAAAACTGCAGGCTTAATTGGCCTGAAGACTCTTGAAATTCACGTTTTCAGCCGTTACAATAAGCGCAAACTTCATCATCCGTTTTATGATTTTGTGTGTGTATTTGTTGTAAGGGAGGTAGCTTCAATGGAAAACAACAAGCAAGAAAGAGGCAAATTCAGCAGTAATTTTGGTTTCCTCATGGCGGCCGTGGGATCGGCCGTAGGACTGGGCAACCTGTGGGGGTTCCCGTATAAGATGGGAAACGGCGGCGGCTTCGCGTTTTTACTTCTGTACATATTCCTGGCCGTCTTTGTCGGCTACGCGTGTATGCTGGGAGAGTTCTCCCTCGGAAGAAAAGGGCAGCTGTCCGCCATCGGTTCCTATGAGAAGTGTGATAAAAGGTTTACCTTCAACGGCTGGCTGGCCGTATTGGTACCGTTCTTCCTTCTATCCTTCTACTGCACCCTGGGCGGCTATGTGACCAAATACATGGTCGCCAACCTGGGTGACATCTTCGGCGCCGGCTGGGGCGTAAACGGCACGGACAGCAGCGCGTACTTCAACGGATTCATCGAAAGCGGCGGTCCTGCCGTCATCTACGGCATCGTCTTTCTGGTGCTGACCGTGCTCATCGTCATGGGCGGCGTTTCCGGCGGTATCGAGAAGTTCTCGATCATTGCCATGCCTGCGCTGTTCGTGCTGCTGGTGGTCGTGGTGATCAGAAGCGTCACCCTGCCCGGCGCGGCGGAAGGTCTGGCCTTCATGTTTAAGCCGGACTTCTCCGTATTCAAAGGCACCGGCTGGATCAAAGTCCTGGCGTCCGCAGGCGGACAGATCTTCTTCTCTCTGTCTCTGGCGTCCGGCTGCATGATCGTTTACGGTTCTTATCTGGACAAGAAAGAAAATCTGGAGGTCAATGCCATCCTGGTTCCGATTTGCGACACCTCCGTCGCCCTTCTGGCAGGTCTGGCTACCCTGCCGGCGACCTTCGCCATGGGCATGGAGCCCGCTGCCGGACCCGGCATGCTGTTCGTGACACTGCAGGCGGTATTCGGAGCCATGGGAGCCGCCGGACCGATCTTCGGCTTCCTCTTCTACCTGCTGGTGTTCTTTGCGGCCCTGACCTCTTCCATCGGCATGATGGAAGGTGCGGTATCCGCCTTCATGGACAGAGCGGCGGAAAAAGGAAAGACGCCGAACCGAACCAAACTCAGCTGGATCGTGGCAGCCGTATCCGGCGCCGGATCTCTGATCGTCTCCATCGACGCTCTGGGCGCGGGCCCGCTTCCGAAACCGTTCGGCCTTTCCACCTGGCTGGATGCCTTCGACCTGTTCGCAGAAGGCTTCCTGATGCCGATCGGCTGTCTGGTCATGGCCCTGCTTCTGGGCTGGTTCCATCCGAACTACATCGATGACGAAGTGCGCCTCGGCAGCTCGTACAGGACGAAGGGCTTCGTCAGGTTCTGCCTGAGATGGATCGCGCCGCCGTTCATGGTGTTCATCTTCATCGGCCAGATGGACGGCTTCTTCGGACTGGGACTGTTCAGCTGATGAAAGATCATACCGGTAGAAGATGATCCTGATAAAATGATGCATGAAGAATTCACCCATTGAGGGAACAGCCCCTGCTCCGGCAGGGGCTGTTTGTCTGCTTGGCTGTCTCCCGTCTCCGGTCTCCCGTCTCCCGTCTCCCGGAAAAGACACCCTGCATGCCCCTGCTCAGACGGGATAGGTCGCAGTCCTTTTCTGGAGAAAATAATATTTGAACAAAGCAGAATCATGCATTTTCCGTCAAAATGCTTGTTTTCACAACACCTTTCGCTCTCATTTTATTGTTAAAAAATTAACAATAACGACATTTTTCGTGTTTTTCTCTAAAAAATCAAACTCATCTTGCAATTTTCTAACAATTTTTCTGATTTTCGTGTATACATGTTGACATGAAGTCTCTGCGTGCCTTATAATTAGGGCGAGAATAAAGTTTTCATGCATTTATTCATTTTATTAGGAGGTAGTTCAATGGAACAACAAAAAAAGAGTGGCTTTAACAGCAACTTTGGCTTCCTGATGGCAGCCATCGGTTCTGCTGTAGGCCTCGGAAACCTATGGTCCTTCCCGTACAAAATGGGAAACAACGGCGGATTCGTATTCCTGATCTGCTATCTGGTCTTCCTGGTACTCGTAGGTTACCCTATGCTGCTGGGAGAGTTTACGATCGGCCGTAAGACTCAGCTGGGCGTAGTAGAAGGCTTCGCCAAGACGAATCCGAAGTTCAAGATCTTCGGTATCATCGAAGTAATCGCACCGTATTTCCTGGTTGCATTCTACTGCACCTTCGGCGGTTACATCATGAAGTACCTGATTGCTTCTATCGGCTGGCTGTTCGGCGCCGGAGACCTGGGAACCGCAGATTCCGGTGAGTATTTCGGAAACTACATCACAAGCGGATTTCCTGCCATCGGATATACGGTTCTGTTCTGGGCTCTGACCGTTATCATCGTATATCTGGGCACGTCCGGTATCGAGAAATTCTGTAAGATCGCCATTCCTGCTCTGGTTGTATGTATGGTCATCGTCATCATCAGAGCCGTAACCCTGCCTGGCGCAGGCGAAGGCGTTTCCTTCATCTTCAAGCCAAGCTTTGAAGCCTTCAAGGGAACCGGCTGGATCGGCGTTCTGGGTATGGCCGGCAACCAGTGCTTCTTCTCATTGTCGCTGGCATCCGGCTGTCTGGTCGCTTACGGCGCAGGCCTTTCCAAGACAGAGAACCTGGAAAAGAACGCTGCTATCGTAGGAATCGCTGATACCTGCGTTGCCGTTATGGCCGGCGTTACCATCTTCCCTGCCGTATTCGCATACGGCCTGGAACCTGCTGCAGGCCCTGGACTTCTGTTCCAGACCCTGATCACTGTATTCCAGAACATGGGCGGACTTGGTCCAATCTTCAGCGTGATCTTCTTCCTGCTGGTATTCTTCGCAGCACTGTCCTCCTCCATCGGCATGATGGAAGGCGGCATCCACTCCATGGTAGACGCACAGGAGAAGAAGGGCAAAACCGGCGGCAGAGCAAAATGCGTAGCACTGACTGCCATTATCGCATTGGCCGGCAACCTGCTGGTTACTGCTGATGGTCTGGGCGGCACCGGCCTTCCTCATCTGCTGGGACTGGGAACCTGGCTCGACTTCTTCGATCTGTTTGCAGAAGGTATCCTGATGCCTCTGGGCGCTCTGGGTATGGCGATCATGCTCGGCTGGACCAGAAAGGGCTTCCTGGATGACGAAGTACTGAGCGGTTCCAACTTCAAGACGAAAGGGTTCGTATATTTCTGCCTGAAGTATGTTGACCCGATCATCTGTGCGATCCTGTTGATCGTATCGTTGGATGGATTCTTCGATTTCACAGACCTGTTCTAAACAACGGAGACGATACATATCGTGTATCATTCAAGCAATTGAACACTTTAAAGCGGGATTCTCTGAATCCCGCTTTTTCACGCTGTTTTGACTATTACACCCATAAAAACGGTTTGATTTTATTCAGTTTTTTAGTTACAAAAACAAATTACAATTCCCGTTTATGTTTTAGTTGACAAGTAAAATTCCCATGGTATAATGGTATTCAGCTAAATGATTTGTTTAAATATATATGATTGACTTTTGGAGGTATCATTATGGAACATCAACACAGCAAGGGCCAATGGGGCAGCAGCTTCGGCTTTTTGATGGCTGCCATCGGTTCTGCCGTGGGTCTCGGCAACCTTTGGGGGTTTCCCTATAAAATGGGGATGAACGGAGGATTCGCCTTCCTTCTGCTCTACATTATCTTAGTGATTTTCGTCGGCTTTGTCATTTGCGCCGGCGAGTTAGCGCTGGGACGCCATTCCGGCAAAGGTGTGGTCGGCGCTTACGAATCCATCGACAAGAAGTACGGTTTCATCGGATGGTTCGGCTGGATTTCACCGCTTTTGATCCTGGGCTTCTACTGCATGCTGGGCGGCTACTGCATCAAATACGCCATCGCCAATCTGGGGGATCTGTTCGGCGCAGGCTTCGGCATCGGCGATGCGGACAGCGGTGTATACTTTACCGAGTTCTATACGGATCAGCTGCAGACCGTAATCTATTCCGTCATCTTCGTTCTGCTGACCATCCTCATCGTCAGGGCAGGCGTTTCCGGCGGCATTGAAAAATTCACCAAGATCGCCATGCCGGCTCTCTTTTTCATGCTGCTCATCGTCATCATTCGCAGCGTGACTCTGCCCGGCGCTTCTGAAGGACTGGCCTTTATGTTCAAGCCCAACTGGGAAGTATTCGAGGGCTCCGGCTTTATCAGCGTCCTGGCCGCCGCCGGCGGTCAGATGTTCTTCTCCCTGTCACTGGGCATGGGCATCACCGTCACCTACGGTTCCTATATGAAGAAGGGCGACAACATTGAACGCAACGCTTTGATCATCCCGTTCGCGGATACCGTCATCGCCATCATGGCGGGTCTGGCCGTCATGCCGGCCGTATTCGCCTCCGGCCTGGATCCCGGACAGGGTCCCGGGCTGCTCTTTGTCACACTGCAGACGGTGTTCCAGGCTATGGGAAGCGTAGGCCCGATCTTCGGCTTCCTGCTCTATGGACTGGTATTCATCGCGGCTATCACCTCTTCCATCGCCCTGCTGGAAGCGGTCAGCGCCGTGATCATGGACAAGCGCGCGGAAAAAGGCAAGCCGATCAACAGAAAGATGACCACCACCGTCATGGGGCTCATTGTCATGGCCGAAGCCGTCTTCGTATCCCTGGACGGTCTGGGAGCCAACGGCTTCCCTCAGATCTTCGGACAGGGCTGCTGGCTGGATTCCTTTGATCTGGTGTCTGAAGGCATCTTGATGCCGCTGGGCGCCTGCTACATGGCCATTATCCTGCCGACCAGTCTGGTAGACAAAGAACTGACCCTGGAAGGCAACAGCTTCAAAACCCAGAAGTTCTTCGACTTCTGTCTCAAGTTCGTAGCACCGCTGATGATGGTGCTGGTGCTGGTAGGACAGATCGACACCTTCTTCGGATGGGGCATCTTCTCCTGATTCGCAGGTTTCGTATCAAAGGCCGTTTCACGGCGTTTTACGAAACGGCCCGCCCAGTCTGCACGGTCCTCTCGGTCCCGTCTCCTGTCCGGTCCTGTCATCTAGATCTGATGGATATCGATCTCCGTAAATTCGCA
>CAZGED010000076.1:0-8369 GCA_964525085.1 uncultured Senimuribacter sp. | reverse complement strand
GGCCGTATCGATCTCATCGGCGTCAGGGTTGCCTCCATCGGCCGCCGGGCCGCTCTGTTCTGCCGTCGGTGCGTCATTCCCATTCTTTTCCGCACGGACCGGTTCAGATTCTTTTGATCCCCGCGCCGCATAGAGCTCCGATTCCGGCTCCAAAGCCGGTTCCGCCGTTCCGGCCTCCTCAAAGCCGTACTGTCCGAACTCATCTCGGACGATACGTCCGTCCTCGATGGCGACGACTCTCTTCTGCATCCTGTCCACGATGTCCTTGGCATGGGTTACCATGACCACGGTGGTGCCGGTCATATTGATCTGGTTCAGCAGATCCATGATCTCGTTGGCCGTATCCGGATCCAGGTTTCCCGTAGGCTCGTCAGCGATGAGCACCGTCGGATTGTTGATGATGGCTCTGGCGATGGCAACTCTCTGCTGCTCGCCTGCCGACAGCTCGTTCGGATACTTGTCTGCCTCGTTGCTGATGCCTACCAAGCTCAAAACCTGGGGTACCTTCTTTCGTATCTGCCGCTTGCTCTTATGCAGGATCTCCATGGCAAAAGCCACGTTTTCATAGACCGTCTTCTTCGGCAGCAGGCGGAAATCCTGGAATACGATGCCGATCTTCCGGCGCAGCTCCGGCACTTCCCGGTTGCTCAGGGTGGTAACCTCTTTGCCCGCCACCTTGATGCTGCCGCTGTCGGCATCGATCTCTTTCAGAATCAGTTTGATAAATGTAGATTTTCCTGCGCCGCTGGGGCCGACGAGAAAAACAAAATCGCCTTTATGGATATGGACGCTGGCATTCTCAAGACCCACATTGGTATTGTAATGCTTTGTCACGTTTTCAAATATTATCATGCGCGCTCCCCTTCTACAACTTTCGTGTTTCTTCTGCACATACATATTTATCATACCATAATTCGACTATTTTTTAAATAGCTAAAGGTCATTTAAAAACCCAGTTTACGTGAAACTTTTGTGAAAATTTCCAGTAAATCCTTTCTAATTTCATGATTTTCCCAGTGAAACCGGCAGGCGTACTCGTCGGCATAGATTAAAGCGGGATCAAAGGCCGGCACCCAAAGGAGTTCTCTCGTCTTCAGATAACCCGCCGTCTGACGGCGGCTGACGCCGCTGTTGAACCGGCTGCACAGCCAGACCACCGGCTTGCCGGACAGTTCCAGCTTTTTCAGCAACTTAAAACGCTCTGTTCCGGCCATGAGACGGGAGGGCAGGGGATCGCAGACGGCTATGACCGCGTCCATGTCGGCGAGCAGCAGTTCCCAGTCCGGCTCCGCGTCCAGATCAAAAACGCAGATTCCGCCTCTGGCGCTGGTCAGGAGCCTTCCCCTCTGCCGTCCGCTGAGCCGCACGCCTTCCTCCCGGTCCTCCGGCGTCGGCAGGATCCAGCGGATTCCCTGTTCCAGATTCTCGCAGCCCCGGGTGGACTCGTCCTCGGCGATCAGACTGTAAAACCGGTGAAAGCTCCGGTTGGCGAACCTTTGATCCATGGCCGCCTCGTCGTAGAGCAGCGGCCTGCCGGCAGTTGGATGCAGGCACTGGCAAAATGTCAGACTATTCCCCTTTGATCGCAAGTAAAAGGCCAGAGACGATGCAACAAATGTTGTTCCAACGCTCCGGCCAATTCCTGTAACGCCGATATTCCATTGTTCTGCGGTTTCCCAGTCCTTTTCGGACGGGCCGTTCTCTCTGTATTCTCTGAAAAAAACCCTTTTCAAGGCGATGCACCTCCCTGTACACGGCTGTTAAAAACAGTTTACCATTTTTGTGCAGGTTGTGCAATCCTTATTTTCCTTTTTTATACTTTTCTTTGTCGCGATCGTATGGATTTCGCAGGCCGCTGCCGACGCCCGGGGTGAAGACGCAGACTGTCAGTTTTCAAAACCGCCTAAACGGTTCCCGCTACTTCGCGAAATCCGCCAGCAGTTGAATGCTGTCAGGCAGCCCTGTCAGATCCGTCTTCACCAGATCGTAAGGATAACAGATGACCTGGGCCAGGTTCTCCGCGTCCGCAGGGTCCGCAAAGGTGGCGTAGACGTTGAGCACGCTCTTGTCGTCCTTGCTTTCCAGGGCCAGCTCCTCTATCTTCACGTCGTATCCGGCCGTCGGCTTCTCCCCTCTGGTCACCATGACGTACACCGTGTCGTCCACCTTGAACGCCAGCGCCCGCTCCAGATCCCGGTACGACGGCAGAATATCCGCTTCGATCTCCCGGGGCACAGCCTTCTCCGATACCCGTTCAAATTTCACCTTTGTCTCGCCCGCATTGATGCCAAAAGTCACGATCAGCCCCACCAGCACCACCGCCGCGATGATTATGGCGATTATCTCCTTCTTCATAAGACGTCTCCTCTCTTTCCGACTGTTTAACCTTATGAGACAAGGATTCGGATTATGCCGGGTTCTTCATGAGAAATGTACGGCCTGCCCGCTCTCGGGTCCGGACGCAAAAATCCGCCCCGCTGGCCAGGCCCTGGCTGCAGGACGGATGTATCTTTGTCGATCAGTATTTAGTACACTTCATTTAGTACACTTCTAGTACACTTCGCGCACCGCCCGGACGATGTCCGCCGCGGTCATGCCGTACTTTTCTTTCAATTCATCCGGTTTGCCGGATTCCCCGTATGTATCGTGCTGGCCTACCATTTCCACTCTGACCGGGCACTTTCTGCACAGGACCTCCGCCACTGCGCTGCCCAGTCCGCCGACGATGGAGTGCTCTTCCGCCGTCACAATGCGGCCGGTCTCCCTTGCCGCTTCTATGATGAGGTCTTCATCCAGCGGCTTGATGGTATGCATGTCGATGACCCGCACATCGATGCCCTCTTCCGCCAGCTGAGAGGCCGCCAGCATGGCTTCCGCCACCATGATGCCGGTAGCGATGACCGTCACGTCTCTGCCCGGGCGCAGCACATTTCCCTTGCCCAGCCTGATGTCCGCCATCTCGTCATAGAACACCGGCACGGCGGCTCTGCCCAGTCTCACATAAGCCGGACCTTCAAAGTCCACCACCTGCTTCAGCAGCAGCCTGGCGCTGACGCCGTCAGAAGGGTTGACCACGGTCATACCCGGAATGGTCCTCATCAGCGCCAGATCCTCGAAGGTCTGATGGCTGGCGCCGTCCTCGCCTACGGTGATGCCCGCGTGGGTGGCGCAGATCTTTACATTGGCACCGGTGTAGCCGATGGAATTTCTGATGATCTCAAAGGCTCTGCCGGACGCGAACATGGCGAAGGTCGACGCACAGACTACCTTGCCCGACAGAGCCAGGCCTGTGGCAGTGCCGTAAAGATTCTGTTCCGCGATCCCCATATTGAAAAATCTCTCCGGATAGGTCTTGCTGAATTCGTTGGTCATGGTGGACTTGGAAAGGTCAGCGTCCATAACGACCAGATTCGGATTTTCTGCGCCGATCTCTACCAGCGCTTTGCCGTATGCCGCTCTCGTAGCCATTTTCTCTGCCATTACCATACACCTCCCAATTCTTCTACTGCCAGTTTGGCTTCATCCTCATTCGGCGCCTTGCCGTGCCAGCCGGCCTGGTCCTCCATGAAGGACACACCTCTGCCCTTGTGGGTCCTGGCGATGATGGCCGTCGGTCTGCCCTTGCAGGCTCTCGCCTGATCAAAGGCATCAAAGATCTCCTCAAAGCTGTGTCCGTCGATGACGATGACGTTCCAGCCGAAGGCTGCGAATTTCTCATCGATAGGCTTCACCGTCATGACGTCGTCGTTGCGTCCGTCGATCTGCAGTCCGTTGAAGTCCACGATGGCGGTCAGGTTGTCCAGCTTATAGTGAGCGGCGGACATGGCCGCTTCCCAAACCAGTCCTTCCTGCAGCTCGCCATCTCCCAGCAAAGTGTAGACGCGGCCCGGGTTACCGTCCATTTTGTTGGCCAGCGCCATGCCGACGCTGACGGAAATGCCCTGGCCCAGGGAACCGGTGGACATTTCGATGCCCGGCACCTTGTGCATGTTGGGATGCCCCTGGAAACGGCTGCCCAGCTTCCGCAGGCTCATCATATCCTCCACAGGGAAATAACCTCTCTCTGCCAGCGCAGCGTACTGCACAGGGCCGGCATGGCCCTTTGACAGGATAAACTTGTCGCGGTCAGCCTTCTTCGGGTCGGCCGGGTCGATCTTCATTTCTTTAAAGTATAGCGCCGTGACGATGTCAGCCGCGGAAAGGCTGCCGCCCGGATGTCCGGAGCCGGCACTATGTATGGCGCGGATGACGTCGATCCTGACCTTTGCGGCCAGCTCTTCATATGCTTTTATCTCCATTTTATCCTCCCTATATTTTTACGGGAGGACCGGCGCGAGGCCGGCCTCCCTTGATGATCAAAAATTAAAAGGAACGATGCTTTGGATCGACGATGCCCAGACTGACGCTAAGGGCCTGGTCTACGCCCGGCATCTGCGCCTGGCTGAGGCATCCGATGTGTTCCTTCAATCTTTTCTTATCGATGGTACGAAGCTGTTCCAGCAGCACCACCGAATTTTTGCTGAGTCCGCCGTCGGCGGCTTCCAATTTCACATGGGTTGGCAATTCTGCCTTTGTCTGAGATGTAATGGCAGCCACGATGATCGTCGGGCTGTATCGATTTCCTACGTCGTTTTGTACTACAAGCACTGGTCTGACTCCCCCTTGTTCGGAGCCGACAACGGGACTTAGATCAGCAAAATAAAGGTCTCCCTTCTTCACGATCAAGTCCAACACTCCTTATAAAAGTTTTTTTATGGCAAAGGGCACGTAATTTGCTATATCGCTGGCCGTTAAGCCGTATTCTCCGGTCTGTTCCGCCGCCAGATCTCCTGACAGTCCGTGCAGGAACACCCCCGCCCTGGCCGCTGAGAACGGGTCAAGACCCTGGCCCGCCAGTGAGGTGATGACGCCGGTCAGCACATCACCGCTGCCGGCAGTCGCCATGCCGGGGTTACCTGTAGTATTAGTATATGCCTCTCCGTCCGGATCGGCAACCAGAGTGCCTGCACCTTTTACGACTGCGATACAGCCGTAGGCTTTCAGTAAAGCCTCGGCAACGGCTTCCTTTGATGTCTCGCCCTTTTCGTCCGCTGGCCAGCCGCGGTCAAGCAGCCGCTTTGCCTCGCCGATATGCGGCGTCATGATCACCTGCGCCCGGGCCGCTTTCACCAGCTGCCGCAGCCTGCTGTCGCCAGCCACAGTGTTGAGCCCGTCCGCATCGATCACCACGGTTTTCGTATATTCCCGGAGAACCCGCTCCAAGATGTTCTTTGTTCTTCTACCAACTCCCATTCCCGGGCCTATCGCCACTGCGTCAAACGCGGACAGGTCCCCTTTGATCTTGTCCCACGTGATACAGGTGGCCTCCGGAACGGAAATCTGCAGTACCGGAAAGATCTGCCTCGCTGTGCAGACCTTCACCAGGCCGCTTCCGCATTTGATCGCCGCGCGGGCCGCGAAGACAGCGGCTCCCGCCATCTCCTTTGAGCCTGCGATGATCAGGACTCTGCCGCAGTCCCCTTTATGTATCTCCCTGGGACGTGTTCTGATAACAGTATGGGCAAAAGTCCGGTCCGTTAAACCTGTGATTTTCATTTATTTTTTCACCTTGTCAAAAATCAGTGTCAGTTTCTCTCCGTTTTCCGGATCGGTGTAGGTCAGAAGGAGCTTGGTCTCCGACTTCAGCTGATAGGTCAGCGTCTGGTCCGGCTCCATGGAATCCCACACAGACGGCGGATCAAAATCCGCCCGGTCCACATCGGCAAGCTGCACTACCCCGTCCTCTGGAAACAGGAGCTTCCCCGCTATGCTCGGATTTCCGGCCTCGGCGTCGTACATCTCAAAGGAACCGCCGGAGGATATCTTCAGATGCAGATATCCCACATAGCAGTCGGGAACTCCCAGGGGATTGTCCTCGCACTCCCACGTCCCCACCAGGATCTCCATGGCCTGGGTGCGGATCTCCTCGTTTTCCACTGTGCAGACGGTCCTCTGCTCCTCTCCGCATCCGCAGAGCATGGCGAGCAAAAGACAAAGCAGGCAAACAGCCATGCCTCTGTAAAACATTTTCATCTGTTATCCCTCTTCTCTCAATATCATAAATCTCAAAAAGTATCGTCCATAGTCCCAAACTATAGTCCCAATAATTATAATCCCAGAAATACCGATGCCATGGCGAAATAGATGGACAGGGCTACCATATCCGATACCGACGAAATGGCCGGGTTGGCGATCAGAGCCGGGTCCAGGTTCATCTTCTTTACCAGAAGCGGCACCATGCTGCCGAGCACCTTGCCGATGATGACGATGAGCAGCATGGCCGAACACACCGTCAGCGCGATGACAGGTTCCTGTCTGTCCAGCAGACAGACTCTGGCAAAGTTGAAGGTGCTGAGGATCACGCCGATCAAAGCGCCGATGCGGATCTCTTTCCACAGAATCTTCACCACGTCGGAGGTATCCACCTCGCCGGTGGCCAGGCCGCGGATGATCAGAGTCGCCGCCTGGGAACCCGTATTGCCGCCGGTGCCCATGAGCATCGGCATGTAGGATACCAGACAGATGATCTCGGACAGACGCCCTTCAAAATTGCTGATGATCAGTCCGGTAAAGATATACGCCACCATCAGGATCATCAGCCAAGGAAGACGGTTCAGCGCGTGCTGCCAGACAGTCTTGTCCAGATACCCTTTGTCCGAGTTCTCGAAGTCGATGACGCCGTTCATTCTCTCGATATCCTCGGTGGCCTCCTCTTCCATGACGTCCAGAATGTCGTCGACGGTGATGATGCCCACCAGACGGTGTTCGTTGTCGACGACAGGGAGCGCCAGGAAGCCGTATTTCTTAAAGTCCTCAGAGACCTCCTCCTGGTCTTCGTAAACGTTTTCCCATACATAATCTGTACGCATGATATCCTTGATCTTGGTCTGATCGTCGGTGATGACCAGGGTACTCAGGGACACGATGCCGATCAGCTTTCTTCCGCTGTCCTTGACGTAACAGGTATAGATGGTCTCCGCGTCCATGCCCACTTCTTTGATGTATTCCAGCGCCTCCCCTACGGTCCAGTCCTTCTGCAGGCTGATGTAGTCCGGCGTCATCAGACTGCCCGCGCAGGTGTCCGGATAGTTGAGGAAGGTGTTGATCAGTTTTCGCTCGTTCTTCGGCGTCTTTTCCAGGATCTTGTCGACCACGTTGGCCGGCAATTCCTCCAAAATGTCGATCTTATCGTCAAAGTCCATTTCCTGGACGATGAAGTTAATTTCCTTATCGGTAATGCCGTTTACGATCGCGACCTGATCGTCGGACGGCAGTTCTGAGAACACCTCTACAGAGGTGTCCTTCGGCAACAGGCGGAACAGGATGATGGTCATCTCGATTTCCATTTCCTCTGTGACCTCTTCCAGCAACTCCGCGATGTCTACCGCGTTGTATTTCAATAATTCGTCTCTGGCCTGGAAGTAGTGTTTCTCTTCCAGAAACTCCAGAATTTTCTCCAGTGATTCCTCCATGAGGATATCGGTGTCGATAGCTTTGTTATCCATTGGTCGTTACCCCGCTTTCTTCGGTATTTCCCTGCCTGATGCAGAAAAACCTTCTGGCGAATTCGACCGGCGGAATCTATTTGCTGCATGAAGACAGGGATTGTTTGGCTTCCATGAAATTTGGAACCATGATGAAATTTTGACGCATGAACTGCCCCGGCTGCTGCAACAGCCCTGCCGCGGCCATGCTGGTTATGTGGTATTTGCTTTGTTTAGAGGCAGGCCCGTTATCCATGTCTTCACATCCTTTCGTATAGTACTTGCTCTAACATCTTATTATACAACATACCATCTCAGATTTGCAACCTCTTCACCGGGAATTTTGAACTCTTTTCGCAAGATGCGACCTGCTCCGCCACGGCGCCTCTGCCTTTTCCCTTCTTCGACAGGCTTTAACAATGTACAGCGTGAAACCATTGAAATTTCAGCTGTTTTTCACTAAGAAAACAGTTGACTATTTTTTGTCAAAATGTTATATTGAAAATAACGGCGACAATATTTACAAATTCTAAAACTAAATTTTTTAATGAGAGAAAAGAGGAGATCGAAATGGCAAATTTAGTTGAGCAATACATTGAGATTGCGAAGAAGAGAAACCCTGGTGAACCAGAATTCCTGCAGACGGTAGAAGAAGTTTTAACTTCCATCGAGCCTGTACTGGAGGCACATCCTGAGTACATCAAAGCCGGTCTGATCGAAAGACTGATCGAGCCGGAAAGATGCATCAGCTTCAGAGTTCCTTGGGTCGACGATGAAGGCAAGGTTCAGGTCAACAGAGGCTACAGATACGAATTCAACAGCGCGATCGGGCCTTACAAGGGCGGG
>CAZGED010000075.1:0-8456 GCA_964525085.1 uncultured Senimuribacter sp. | reverse complement strand
CGTCACATTTTCCATTGAGAAGGGCAGAACGCTCGGCGTTGTCGGCGAGTCCGGCTGCGGCAAATCCACGCTGGGGCGTTCGATTCTCCGGCTGACCGAGCCAACCTCCGGCGAGATCCTTTTTGACGGCAAGGATATTATGAAGCTAAGCAAGGAAGAAATGCGCCGACAGCGCAGTCAAATGCAGATCATCTTCCAGGATCCATATTCCTCGCTCGATCCCAGGAAGACGGTCAGTCAGACCATTCGCGAGCCGCTCGTACTCAACAAGGTCTATCAAAGCAAGGATGAACTGAACAGCCGGGTGGCCGAACTGATGAAGACGGTCGGCTTGGCCGAAAACTTGGCCAATAGCTATCCGCACGAGCTGGACGGCGGCCGCCGTCAGCGCATCGGCATTGCTCGCGCGCTTGCGCTCAATCCGCGTTTTGTCGTCTGCGATGAACCGGTCTCAGCGCTCGATGTGTCGATTCAGGCGCAGATCCTGAACCTGATGGAGGAGCTGCAGGAGGAGTTGGGGCTGACCTATATCTTTATCACGCATGACCTGTCCGTCGTCAATTATTTCTCAGATGAGATCGCGGTCATGTATCTGGGGCAAATGGTGGAGAAAGCGCCGGCCGAGCTGCTTTTCGACCATCCCGCACACCCTTACACGCAAGCGCTGCTCTCTGCGATCCCCGTGCCGAGCATTCGCAACCGAAAGAAACGCATCATCCTCAAGGGCGAGCTGACCAGTCCGGTAAATCCGAAGCCAGTCTGCCGCTTTGCGGATCGCTGCATCTATGCCACAGACCACTGCTGTGCAGAAGAGCCAAGGCTCATCGAGATCGAGCCGCGGCACTTTGTTTCCTGTTTCAAGGCACAGGAGGAAAATTCTTGATCTGACTGGAGAGATACTATGCTGTTTGCAAAAGACAATTATGCATTTGTGCAGAAATACTATGAAGACGCGTCGTCCGCCACGGGCTATACCATGGAGCTTTTGAACGTTGCAGACGACTCGAAGCGCAGGGTTCCGCTGAGCAAAGCGTATTGGGAGCTGCTGCACACTGAGGAATATGTCTTCCCCTTGATACAGGAGAACATGATCCTGCCGCAATTTGATGAGACCGGCGTGCTGACCAACGCTTTGAAGCCGGAGCCCGGCGCAGGTTACAACGGCGCTTATCGCTGCGGCTGCCCAAAGAGCTTCGGCTATATTCTCCAGCTGAAAGACGGCAAGCTCGTCATCGACGGCAAGCGCTTTAACGAGCTGCTCGAGCACAGTGGGATCGCGTTTTACAATACTTATCACTACGGCACGTTCCAGCCGCTCCCCAGAGAAGACGTTGTATTTGAGATGACCAGCGACGCGGCGATCTACTGCCTGGACTTCTACGGCGGCGACCGCTGCCAAAAGCGTCGCAGCCTGTGGTATCTCAACGATGTGCTTCGGAACCATAAGAACTGCTACTGGCTGAACCTGTTCGATGTCTGGAACGGCGAGGGCAAGATCGACCATATCGTCATGTTCCGCCAGTCGCCAAAGGGGTCGGACGCGACCGCGGGCAACCTGAGCAAGATGGCGCTCACCAACGCGCAGCGTCTCGAACAGGCGAGCGGCTCGCGCTACGAGGACGAGGGCTGGTTCAGCGAATAATCCTACAGAAAGGAGCTATGTATCATGCTGATTGAGCGTGATAAAATCGGTTTTATTCAAAAATTCTATAAGAATTCATCGTCTCCGACAGGGTATTCCGTCGTCTATCTGGTCGGGAGTGCGCTCAAGCAGTTCCCGTGCACGAAGGAGTATTGGGATCTGCACCTGTCTGACGAATACATCTTTCCCATGATCACGGAGACGCCGCAGCTCATGCTGTTTGACGAAAACGGCTACGCCTGCGGTAAGAAGAAGCCCGAGCCAGGCGTCGAGTTCTACGGCGAGTATGGGTTCGGCTGCCCGAAGGGCTTTGGCTACCTTTATCAGATCGAGGATGGAAAGCTCGTCATTGATGGTGAACGCTTTAACGATCTGATGGATCGCGACGGCATTGCGCACTATGGCCATTACGCCATCGGATCCTTCGAGCCGATCCCGCGCAGGAAGGTCGTCTATGAGCTGACGGACGATCTGGCAATCTATTGTCTGGACTTTTACGGGGGAGACCGCTGCCAGAAGCGCCGCGACCTGTGGTATCTCAATGACGTCCTGAAAAACAACAAAAACTGCTATTGGCTGAACATCTACGATTTTTGGAACGGCGAAGGCAAGATCGATCAGGTCGTCATGTTCCGTCAGCCTCCAAAGGACGCGAATGCGCGCGCCGGTCATCTCGGAGAGACCGGCATGACGCTGAAAGAGCGCTTTAAGGAAGCCACGGGTTCAGACTACGACGACGAGAAATACCGCACCTGACGATGCCGGGCAGCCTTTCACAGCGTCTGCAGCTTTTTAGGAAAAACGCATTCTAAATCTTCAAACCGCATCATATTGTCATGAAGCTCTGCATACAATCATCTCAGGACAAAGAAAAGGCGGTGGACAGATATGATGTGCCGAATTACAGATCTGCGCTGCAAAGAGGTCATCAGCATCTGTGATGGTAGCCGGCTGGGATTTGCAAATGACGTGGAATTTGATGTGCAGACCGGAAGGATTGTCGCGATTGTCGTCCCAGGCCCATGCCGCTTTTTTGGCCTGTTCGGCCGTGAGGACGACTATGTTATCCCATGGGGTGCCATCCGCCGGATCGGTGAGGACATCATTCTTGTCGAGGTCGACCTGGACAAAATCCGCTGCCCCAGAAAGAAAAAGGGTTGGTTTTAAAAAGCTGCTGAGACAGCAATGTATGCATCTAGAATGAGTCGCGCTTAAAAGGTGTCAGCATGAATTTTTTCGATGCGCAGCAGACACATTCTCATGCGCGGCAGTAAAAATGGAAAACGGTGAGGGAGCTTCCCTCACCGTTTTTTGATCATCTTTGGTATCATCAGATAAGAGGAACGAACCGGTCACTCCTCTGTGCGGACGAACGGGTCGGCGCCAGACTCCAAGAGGTTAGTCATGCTCCGCAGGCTGATGCTCAGCGTAGAAATGTTGTGCAGCATGGCGGATGTGGAGGGGGCAAGGATCCCCGCCGCGCCAAGCAGGATCAGTCCGCCGTTAAAGCCGATGATAAATCGGTAGTTTGCGCGGATGCGCGCCATGAGACGATCCGCGATCATTCTCAGACTGACCAGCTCAAATAGATTATCGGCGGAAATGGTGATGTCCGCAATTTCCCGGGCAATGGCAGCTCCGCCGCTGATGGCAATGCCGACATTGGCCGCAGAGAGAGCGGGGGAGTCGTTGATGCCGTCGCCCAGCATAATAACAGTGTGTCCCTGGGTGCGTTCGCTCTCCACAAAACGGGCTTTGTCCTCTGGAAGGACTTCCGCATGATATTCATCCACTCCGACCTGAGCGGCAATTGCGGCGGCAGTCCGCTCGCTGTCGCCCGTCAGCATGACGGCTCTCTTGATCCCTAGGCGCCGCAGGGCGCTGAGCGCTGCGCCTGCCTCCTCGCGTAGCGGATCGGAGATGCAGATCACTGCCGCCAGAACTCCGCCGATGGAAAGGTACAGATGGGAATACTGCTCAGGCAAGGCGTCAAAGCGTGCCTGTTCTCCGTCGGGGATGGTACAGCCCTCATCCTCAAAGACGAAGTGGTAACTGCCGATCATAACCTTCTGATCGTCCACCATACTGACAATGCCATGCGCCACAATGTATTCTACCTCAGAGTGCATCTCTTCGTGATACAACGCGCGATCCCGAGCCGCCTGTACCACGGCGTTGGCCATTGAGTGGGGAAAGTGCTCCTCCAGGCAGGCTGCCAGACGGAGCATACCATCTTCCTCATTCCCGCCAAAGGGGACGACCTGCACCACCACCGGACAGGCGTGCGTCAGAGTACCGGTTTTGTCAATGACGATGGTATCTGCTTTGGCTACCGCTTCCAGGTATTTACCGCCTTTCACAGTGATGTGGTATCCGCTGGCCTCCCGCATGGCGGAGAGCACCGCCAGGGGAATAGACAGCTTTAATGCGCAGGAGAAGTCCACCATCAGAACCGACAGGGCGCGCGTGATGTTTCTGGTCAGCAGATAGGCCAGAGCGCTGCCGGCCAGCGTGTAGGGAACCAGCTTGTCCGCCAGGTTGGAAGCTCTGCTCTCTGCCGCCGACTTCAGCTTCTCCGACTCCTCGATCATGGAGACGATCTTATCGTATCGGCTGCTGCCGGACTGCTGCGTGACCTGGAGGACGCACTCGCCGTCCTCCACCACGGTTCCGGCGTAGACGGTCATGCCCGCGCTCTTGGCGACGGGAATAGACTCGCCGGTCAGCGAAGCCTGGTTGACCATGATCTCGCCCCGGACGATGATGCCGTCCAGAGGGATCAATCCGCCCATTCGCAGGGAAACCAGATTTCCCGCCTGGATCTGGCTCAGGGGAGTAAGCACGTCGCCGTCAGGCGTTTGCAGCCAGACTTGATCAATATTCAAAGACATGCACCGAGCCAGGTCGTTTACTGACTTTTTGTGTGTCCACTCCTCCAGCAATTCTCCCAATCCCAGCAGAAACATGACAGATCCGGCGGTGCTGAAGTCACGCCGGAACAGGGAGATCGCGATGGAAAGACCATCGAGGACTTCCACTCGCAGATGTCCCCGGATCATGCTTTTCAGTCCCCGGAACACATAGGGAACCGCCTGCCAAAGCGTATAAGCGATCCGCAGCGGCACAGGGAGGAAGAGAGTCCTGGCTGCTTTAAACAGGATCTTGCCTATCAGCTTTTCCGCATACGCTTGGTTCAGCGCACGGCTGCTGGCCTGAGGCGCAAGCTCTTTGAGCTCTTTCCAATCATAGGAAAAAGCGCTCAACTGCTTTAGAAGCTCAGCCCGGTCGGCCTGATATTCGACGATCGCGCAGCGAGTGCGCTCGTGGACGCTTGCCCGCCGCACCTGTGGCAGGCTCTGTAAGTAGGCTTCCAACAGATCGGCCTGTTCCACGGTCATTCTGGATTGCGCCAGTTGAACGCGGATTCGGCCGGTGCTTTCGTGTTTGATGCTGAATTTCATGATTGTCCTCCCAAAGGAAGAGAGGATCGCAACCGCGATCCTCTTTGGATACTATTTATAGACTGCGAACCGGGTTGTATCAGACTTCGGAAGTATCCTCCACCACAGTCTCCTGTTCGGCGCGCTGCTTGTTGATATCTTTGGCGGAAGCCAGGATATCGTTAGCATTCTCCTGTACGCAGGTGGCTGTCTCCATAACGGAATCCTTTACACGCAGCGCAGCGGCAGTGGCATGGGTATAGACTTTTTTTGCATCCTTGCTGGAAAGGAGCTTGATCCCGGCGGAGCCGAAAAGGACGCCGCCAACAAAGAGCGCCAAATTCTTATAAGTATTCATCATATCGTTCCTCCACCTTATTTGTGCTTGTAGCCCGTTAAAAAGACCATGAACATGCAGAATGCGGTCGCCCGCGCCCAAAAACGATGTTGTTTCAAGAGAGTATACCTCCTCCCAAGCTGCAGGATCAGATCCGATCCCGTTGTCACGAACTGGGTTCAACGTGAAATTTACAAAATTATACTGCGCCTCGCAAGAATTGTCAAGGCTTTGCACAGAGAAGCCTGAACCGCGATTCAGAATCTTGCACGCGCAGTGAGAAGCTGATATAATCCTGTTGAATGTATCTACGTCTTGTGTCTGGCGAAGATACAGACACCCGCTCAAATTACGGGTCGCTGAACGGAGGGAAGATCATGCCAAGCTACACGATTGCAAACAGTGGTTTTGATGCTCAGGATCTGAGGGCAGCCTATGCGCGCGCAAAAAACTCTCTGCCGGGATATGATTGGAGCGATTTGGATTATATCTTCGAAATCGCCTTGGCAAACCGTGACCGTTTTCCGGGTATCAATCTCACGGGGAGACAGACTCCGGAGACGTACATTGAACGCTGGGTGAAGGGATATTATGATGCTGCAAGGAACCCTCCGAGCGGCCGTACCGCGAACCCCAAATCTTCATGTACGGATCCTGCCATTCGAGTCATTGTTCAGGCAACGCAGGGATTGCCTGAGGAAGCCGCCTCATTCGGGGAAATCACGCACAACCTGTTCATGTCTGCAGAAAACATTCAGGGTAATCTGCTGGAAGAATACATTGCGGCAAAGGCGCGTCCTTTTGGCTTTTTATGGTGCAGCGGAAATGTGCTGCGCGCGATCGACTTTTGCAATTCGAATGGGAGCCTGTTTTTGCAGATAAAGAACAAGTCTAATACAGAAAATAGTTCAAGCAGCAACATTCGCGAAGGTACATCGATTGAAAAGTGGTATCGGCTGGGAACAAAGACCCGGAACGGGATAAAGGTGCCTGATTTTCAGTGGGAGAAATTGAACCAGCTTGTTAATGCGCACAGAACCATGGGATATGATTTACCGCCTTGTGATATGAATGAAAAGGATTATCAGGCCTTCTTAGCAGAAAAGGCGTCGGCCAATCGGAGGATGATCACGAATCGATGAACATAGTACCTGGGCTTTTTGTTTTTGCTTTCGCCTTTTCTATGATTTTGTCCATAGATGACTGCCAGGCAGAATCACTGGTATTGCGATAACGCGAGAATTTGAATCCTTCATATACAGGCAATCTCTCTCCGCGCATATCCGCCAGGATGGTTCTCGCGATCGCTTCCCCGAGTTTTATAGGAACGGCATTGCCGATCTGTTTGTATCGTTCCAAAATGGAGCCACAAATCTCCCAGTCGGAAGGGAACTCTTGTATGCGGGAGTATTCTTCAATGCTCAGAGGCCTATCTTCGGTCGGATGGCACAGGTCAGTTGCAGGCATTGCGGGATTTGTAACCAGGGTTGGAGACGGCTTGTTGAAACTCAATCTTCTGAAGAATCCTGTTTTCCCTCCGCCGAGATTTAGCTTAGAACCCATTGCCTCCTTCTGCAGAGCGGGAGGTAAGTCCTTCCAATACTGTCCCTCTTTGAGCATGCGGTAATACTTTAGTCTTTTTTCCGGAAACTCGATGAAATGATGCTCTATTCCGTCACAGTCGTTCAATGCTTCTCGCAGCGTTTTCCACGGCAGCAGACCAAATTCGCCTGTTTCTGAATGGGTGGGAGTAAGGTATGGCATTTTCTCTGTTCCGAGTTTACCGATCATTACAACGCGCTCTCTGATTTGCGGCGCGCCAAAATTTGCGGTGTTGTACAGCTCAAATGAAATGGTGTAGCCAGCGTTTTTCAGGCGGTCGAGAATAATATGTAATGCGCCGCCCTTGATCGGCTCTTCGATTTCGCCATACGGATAAGGAGCAGAAAGCAACCCCCTTACATTTTCGATCACGACATAAGTTGGATGGAGTTCCTCAACAATGTCGATATACCGCAGGAAAACATTTCCTCTCTCATCGGCAAGAGCGCGTCTGGTACCCGCGGTACTAAATGCTTGACACGGAGGACCGCCAAATATGACATCTACGTTTCTATCCTTCGGAATCCTTGCAAATCGAAGTATTTCTTTAGGCTCGTACTTGTTGATATCTCCGATCAAGGCCATGTTAGGCGCATTTTTTTCGATTGTCATACGACAATACTTGTTGAATTCACACGCAAGAAGAGCCGGTATTCCGCCGTTGCGCATTCCGATGTCTAGTCCCATTGCTCCAGAAAAAAAGCTTAGGGCAACAACGTCGGGTAAATCATCTGATCTGCGCTCATGATCATCTGGCTCAATAAAAACGTCATGATTCATAAGATACGAATGAAAATCTTCGGGTTTCACTAACCACTGCGCGCCTATCCGAGTTGCAGTCAATCGCGTCTCGCTGATCAGTCTTCTGACATATTGTGGGGTAACTTTCAGTTGTGCGGCAATATCGGAAACAGTGAGAAGCTCTGTGATATCTTCCATAATGGTACATCAAGCCTTTCGCCCTGGAAACTTTTTATAGACCCAATTATAGCACGAAAAATCTTCTAAATGCAACAGACTCACAGAAACTTCGGATGCTGGATCAAACGACGTAGCACTCAAAATCGATGCAAATGCAGACAAAATGCACCTCCTGGGCGGTCATGCTCGGAAGGTGCGTTGCTTTTATCAGCCGTACGCCTTTTCAAAAATGAAGATATCATACAAGAAATCTCTAAACTTTTCAAGTATAATAGTCGTGCTAGGAAGTGTTATGATGCAAAAAGAAATACGAACCGTTTGCTATGACGAAGATTTACACCTTGAGGCATATCGTTTTGAGGGAATCGTACAGCCATTTCCCAATCATTTTCACGACTATTATGTAATTGGTTTTATAGAATCTGGAACACGATCCTTATCTTGTAGAAATAAAGAATATATGGAGGTCTGAAATGAAAGAAGAGCGAGAAGTTTATTATGACGATTTGCGCGA
>CAZGED010000074.1:0-8674 GCA_964525085.1 uncultured Senimuribacter sp. | reverse complement strand
TCCGTTTTGATGCCTACATCAAAGGAGAAGATGCCTGGGCCGAAATTGAAATGCAACGCTTCGCTCCTCCGGTCACTTCGTTCCCTACGCTGTCCGTTTTGCCAACCAGCTAAAGCTGGGGCAAAACGGCAGGTCCATACCGGAGATCATTTGGGAAAGCGTGCCCGCTATTACTGCGCCAATATGGACGTAGACATGCTCCTGGCCGGCATGGATCCCAGAGAAATCGCAACTGCGACGGAGCTCACTCCGGAAGAGATCGCACGGTTGTAAATTTTCTATGTATGTAACGCAGATAGGGTAGAGCGAGAGCATTAGCTCTCAACCCTCCCGTTGCACCGTACGTACGGTTCTCGTATACGGCGGTTTCAATAGTTGACGTGCACCTGGAGGTAAACCAGTACCCTCTTCTGCTGTACCCTTCCCGCTACCGGGCGGATTCGGGACTTTCACACGTTAGAGCGTGCGCTCGCCGGGCGCACCACCATAAAAACGCCGTACGAACAGATTTTTCTCCGTTCATGCGGCGTCTATTTTTTTCACTCTGTCAGTCAGAACCGGATTCTCCTGTATCGGGCCTGATGCTTATGGCAGAACCCGCTCAGGCAGGGTCTGATCGATACGACTGACTTTACTCGTACATGACGTCTGCCTTTGTCGACCACTGGGTATAGTACGGCTGTCCTTCCATGATCCGCACGCCCCGCACCTTGTAATAGTAGCGGGTTCCCTTTGTCAGATCCTTCGTGTTCTTGTAGGTGACCTTTGTTCCGTCCGTCGTCGTGTAGATCGGCGCTGTGCCGTAGCCGCTGGATTTTTTCACAGAGCGGAACACTTCGTAATAGTCCATTTTATAGCCCAGCGACTTCGTCCAACTGACGCGGATGCCCTTGCCTTCCACGGCGCCGGAAGCTGTCAGCGTCGTATTCCCAACTCCCAGGGCAATACCTTCGATATACGGATTGTACTCTACAGCCGCCACGTTGGACCACTGGCTGTAATGGGTGACACCGTTGAGAACTCTGACTCCCCGCACTCTGTAATAATACACGTTATTTCTCACCAGATCCTTGCTGTTCCTATATGTGACCTTTGTCCCGTCTGCCGTGGTATAATACGGTGTCTCCTCAAAGATCTCAGGATCTGTCGACCGGAATACTTCGTAGTAGTCCATCTTATACCCCGGCGACTTTTCCCAGGAGGTCTGGACAAATCCGTTACCCTGTACAGCGGCCATGTTCAGAGTGGTGTTCTCCACGCCCTGAATCAGGCTTTCGCTGACCGGATTGTACAGAATATCCACCGTATTGGACCAATTCGTATAGTAGGTCTTGCCGTCGATGACCCGCACGCCGCGGATCTTATAGGAATAGGTGGTGCCCTTGGTCAGGCTCTTTGTATTTTTGTACGTGTCGACAGTACCCGACGTGGTGGTGTACAGCGGCGAACTGCCGAAAGCGCTTCCCTTTGTGGTGCGGAACACCTGGAAATAGTCGACCTTGTATCCCTTGGATTTCTCCCAAGCCAACCGCACGTATCCTTCTCCCTGCTCTTTCTCTGCCAACGAGATCGTGGTGTTCTCCACGCCCTTGATCAGGTTTTCACTGTTGGTCGTCGTATTCGTAGACTGGGAACTGTCGCGAACCACTTTGATGTAGTATGTCTTTGATGTCAGCCCGGAAGAGGACTTGCATTTGATGGTTATCTTGTTCTCGCCGTCAGTCAGACTGTTGCCTGTAATCGTTACCTTCGATGTACTGTCGTTCTTCACGGTTTTGATCGTCAGCTGATCGGCCGCCACGGTTCCGCTGACTGTGTACGTGCTGGTGAAACGATCAAAGGACGGGCTGTAGCTCAGCGTCTTGCCGTCCGCCGAAACGGTGATGCTGTCCAGATAGCAGTTATTGGTTCCTTCCGAAGGCGGCTGTGCGCACGGCGTGGAAGGCATGTTCTGATAAACCGGAATTTCAAAGGTGAACGCTTCGTCTAAAATGCCGAAGTCCTTATAGTTCCAACCCATGATGCTGGCTTCTGTGGCAGCGCAGAACACGCTGGTGGCGTACTGGTGGGTCCCGATGGCACTCAGTCCGTTGAGTACGTTAAAACGCTCATAATACGCCGAATACTGGTTATTGCTGATGAAATTGTCCGCAATATAGATGGCGCCGCCCATGATGGCCTTCTTCAGGGTGTTCCAGGGACGCAGATAGCTGGTTCCGCTCTGGTCAATGCCGCCGGCGGCGTAAACCAGCCCTTTGATGGCGGCAGTGCCGTCAGCGCTGTCCACGGCGCCGATATTGTATACGTTGTAACAATTGCTGAATGTCTTGCCGCCATAGGTGAAACTGTGACCATCGATCATATCGCTGTAGCTTCCCAGCTCAATTCTGGTCTTTGTTGCCAGATAAATCGGGCTGATGCTGTAGGTCGTTCCGTTATAGGTCTGTTGGGCGGCCTGCATATAGTAGGCAGAGGCGGAGGAAGGCAGCGCCGTTCCGCTCAGAATACTTTTCACGACACTTTCCGTCTGATAGGATGCGTCGTAATAAAAAGGCTCAAACATAAAGATGCCGGTCTCTGTCAGCCAGTTTCTCGGGTCCATATAGTAGGCGATGGCCTGCTTTGACGCGGAGACCCAGGATGCGCCGTCCTTTGGCAGGTAGGTATGGGTATCAAAGTTATAGGTACCGTCCCGCACCGCCTTATACGCATCTTTGTAATTCACGGAAATGGTATTGGCGTCGGCGTCAGCGTACTGTTCTGTCAAAGCGTCGTTCCACGTGAAATCCAGGAGTTTTGCCTTAAAGGTCCAGTTGGGATGGGCCTCGTGAAGCTCGCGCAGATACGTCTTATAGCTTTCCGGAAATCCCTGGGCGGTCAGAGACGCCTCAAAGCTGGCGTCCGCTCCATAGACTGCCTGCTGTGTCAAAGAGAGTCCGGCTCCTATAATGAGTACCGTTGCCAAAACAAAAGCCGCAATCCTGTTCCATCTGATTTTCCCGCTGTTATTCATACCGTTTCTCCTTATCTTTGCCGATCTCCGGTCCGATCCGTCCGTCGTTGTAGTGCTTTCTGCAAAGGGAAACGTACATATCGTTTCCGCCGATCAATACCTGCTGCCCGTGCTTAACAAATTTCCCGTCCACCACTCTGGCAACCATGGTCGCCTTGCGGCCGCACCAGCAGATGGTCTTGATCTCTTCAATCTTGTCCGCATAGATCAACATGTAATAGGAACCCTCAAAGAGCTCATTTCGGAAGTCGTTTTTCAGGCCGTAGGCCAAAACCGGAACCTCCAGGCTGTCCACAATTTCCACAAGCTCCTGGACGTGATGCTTTTTTAGGAACTGGCACTCGTCGATGAGCACGCAGTCGATCTTGTGTTTTTCGTTCTCTCTCATGAAAAGCTCCAGAATGTTGGTATCCTCCTTGATGCTGATGGCATCTCTCTGCAGGCCGATTCTGGATGTGATGACGCCGGAGCCGTACCGATTATCGATGGCCGGTACCAACGCCAGGACGTGTTTTCCTCTTTCTTCGTAATTATATGCAACCTTGATCAGCTCGATGGACTTTCCCGCATTCATCGTGCTGTATCTGTAATATAGCTGTGCCATATTGCCCTCCCCCAAAAAATCTATACTATTATTTTACTGGATACGCAGGGAAAAAGCAACAGATAAAAAGAAAACCGCGGAGCTCTCGTTCGTAACCGTGAATAGTAACTCGTAGCCCCGGCATTATAACAAAGCAAAACGTAATCAATCGGTCAACATACGGTTCAATATATGCCTAACGGCCCATTATATGCCCAGATGTTTTCAAAATTCGTCAAAATGTTTTCTATAGAAAACGGAATTGGAAAATCTGCAACAGCATCATGTATTTGAGCTGACATTTTCAAAAAAACCGTTACATTAAAAGGTTATTTTTCATGATTCTTCCACAAATCGGCCCAAAAACCAGCCTTTTCCCTGCTTATTATCCTTGCGCTGGCCATTTTGTTTTCTAAATTCGCCAAAATGTTTTCTATAGAAAACAAAATCAGTCCAATGGAAAACAGTCTGCCAAAAGGCAGCTTCGCGCTGCAGCGAAAAAGGCTATCGAAAAGGGCTACAAAGATGTAATAAGATTCGCATGTAATATACGAAGACCCGCAGAGCCTGCAGCCCTGCGGGTCGTGATGTCTCAAGATTTGATCAAACCAATTCCTATTTCGCTGTCCGCCACGCCTTTAAGGAGTATTGGGTGTAAACTTTTTGCACCGTTGATCACCTTATAAGTGCAGACTTTGTAGTAGTACTTGGTTCCTTTGTCAAGGCACAGATCATTTACCGTTTACGGCTTTTTCTAACATTACTATACGTTAAAGCATAAAAAGCAAGAGCCCCGCGGAGCTCCCGCAAAATATCTCATCGTCGCGCTTCACCATTACGCTTTTCCCAGATCACCGGGCACTTCATATGTCCAAGGAATTTCACAAAATCCGCCTTGGAAAGAGCCAGGGTCGCTGTATTCCGGTTAGGATGGAAATTGACTAGCTCCGTGTCCGCGGCCTCTGTGATTTCCTTTCCCAGTACCACGGTCACCGATCCTTCCTCTGCGCTGACCAGTCCGAAAGGCGATACGGACCCTGGGATCAGCCCCAGGCACTCCATCAGTTCCTCTGCGCTGGCAAACCGCACCTGTCCCCAGCCTGTCAGAGCTTTGAAATGTTTCATGTCCAGCCTGCGTCGATCGTCCAGAATGATCAAAAAGTACCTGCCGGACTTTTTCTCTCTGACCAGCAGGTTCTTCAATGACAGGCCGGGCAGTTCCGGCAGTTCTTCCTCCGCTTCCCTGCTGGTGAATACGGCCTTATGCTCGATAATCGTGTACTCCGTGATTTCTGTTTCTGCAAAGACGTCGTAAAGTCTCGCTTCATTTGCTTCCATAAATACTATGCCTTTTACTATATCTTTTACTGCACTTTACTACTTAACTACACTTTTTTGTTGAATTCCGTATTGCATTGGTGGCATCTCACTTTGATCGTGCCCTTTCCCTTCGGCGCCCGCATCTTCTGTCCGCATCCCGGGCATTTGAAGTAGGCGTAGAATTTCCGCTCATAGCGACGCTGCTGAAAAGACTTTCCCTTGGTCAGCTTGTATTTCATCGAGAGATACCAGTTATTCTCCCTCTCCCTCTTGTAAAGATTCCGAGAAAGAGCGCGGAAATACGCGTAAACAAACAGGATCAGTCCCCCATAATAGAGGATGTAGTAGACCACCGGCAGACGACCGAAAAACATGGCACCCAGCATCATGACCAGCGCCGCGATCATGAGGAACCGACTGAACTGGTCGATGCCTCTTCTCCCCTGCATAAACCTGTATAATTTATATCTGAATCCGTTCATTTCGCCCTTTTCCTCCAAGTCTTCTGCTTTTCTCTATCTTACTCTGCCTTTGTAAATATTTTATTGCCTTTATGTGAAGAAGATGTGATGATTCTTCTCTCACTTTGTGGTATGATAATAATACCACAAAACATAGGAGGAAAACATGGATCAAACATCGAGAGAGTACGAAGTCTGTCTCTGTTGCCACACGACCAGAGGCCAGGTAGAGGATCTCATCCGCGAAACCGGCGTGGATAATCTGAAGGATCTCTGCGCCACGGCCAACATCGGCAACAAATGCGGCGGCTGCCGTGAAGATCTGCAGATGATCTTAGACGACGTGCTGGAAAAATAACAAAGCGGCCATAGGCATAGAAAAAGCGTGCACATCCGCGGACTGACAATGTTCAGACAGCGAGGCTACACGCTTTTTATCATTATTTCCCGCAGGTGTACGGCGCGAGCTCCAACCTGATGAAGTAGCCCTGGTCGTGATCGCACACCGGACACTTTGGCGGCGCCTGGATTCCCTCCAGAATGTGTCCGCAGTTGAGGCAGATCCACTTGCACTGGACATCGGAAACGAACAGCTTGTTCTGCTCCAGCTGATCCGCAAGTGCTCCAAATCTGTCGCCGTGGGTCTTTTCGATCTGGGCGATCTGATGGAAAGAGTTCGCAATCTTCGGGAATCCTTCTTCCATGGCTTTATCACCGAAGGCTTGATAGGCGTCGTCATACTCCTCGTACTCGTTGTGCTGAGCATAGCGGAGCAGCTGTACGATGGAATCCGTAATGTCCACCGGATAGCCTCCATCGATGTGGATCGTCTCCCCGGCCATATCCTTCAGATGGTTGTAGAACACCTCCGCGTGCGCCTTTTCCTGGTTGGCCGTATAGGTAAAGACCGCCTCTACCACGTGGAGCTTCGCTTCTTTTGCCTGGGACGCGGCAAAGGTGTAGCGGTTCCTGGCCTGGCTTTCCCCCGCAAAGGCGCGCATCAAATTGGTTTTCGTCTCACTCATGTTAAATTCTACAGACATGTTTCTTCCTCCTGTTTCAAAGCATTGATCTCTACTAGTATTCACAGAAACTGGGAAGATATGCGCGTAAAAGAAAAATGCCGGACAATGCCGGCACTTTTTCAAAATGATATTGGATATTTGGATATTTACGCTGTCGTTTAGAATCTCAGGGACAGGCAGGACAGTCCGCCGTCGATCTTTCTGTATTCGGATGTGTCAACAGTCAGAGTCTTGTAGCCCAGATCCTGTACTGCCTTCAGCACTGTCGGATAGCCTTCCGGTACGATAACCGTATCGTTGACCCAGATGCAGTTTGCTGCGTAGGCTTCTTCTTCCGGAATCACGACCTTGTTGTACTTCTCAAACTCAGGCTTGGTGATGAACTCGCCGGATACCAGCATGTTGTTGTCCTCCAGATAGTTTACACCTGTCTTTAAGTGCAGTACCTCTTCCAACTTGACTTCAGAGCAGGTCAGGCCGTATTTCTCCAGGATCTCGGTCAGCTGTCTGATGCCCTCTTCGTTGGTCCTCGCACTGCGGCCTACGTAAAAATGGTCGCCTACCATCATGACGTCTCCGCCTTCCAGGGTACCAGGCGCTTTGATGTATTCAATCCGGTCGTCGGAGAAGAACTTCTTCACCGCGCCGATGATCTCGTCCTTTTCACCGTTTCTGGAAGCCGCGCCAGGGTTGGTGATGATGGCGCACTTTCTGGTAATCAGGGCAGGATCCTCCACGAAGCAGGAATCCGGATATCTCTCGTCCGCCTCCAGAACAGTTACGTCTACATCGCACTGCCTCAGAGCCTCGATATACGCGTCGTGCTGCTTCAGAGCCAGCTCATAGTCAGGAATTCCCGGGTAGTCTCCGCCAGAGATGCCATCTTTGATTGCACTGCATGGTCTTCTTACGATTACATGATTAAACTTTTTCATAATACTGAATCTCCTCTCTTGCGGCTCCCTTTTATAGGGCTACTTCCGCTGTTCCTCTCTTTTTGAAAATATTATATATTATATTTCTATCAAAGTCAAACTTCCTCTTTTAAAAAATCACGTAAAAAAATTTATATATAATATTTTTATGTGAGAGTGGCTGTGCTATACTGATCTCATCAAGACAAGGAGGATTTCATTTCATGGAAATGCAGTATGTTCTGAACGAGGACAACACGGCGTCGGTCTGCATCTTCGGCCGCTACGCCTTTGGCTACATGTAGGAGCACAGACGGGCCTATCCTCTTCCTTATTTTACCCATTATTTCACCCTGCTCTGCGAGCCGGATTCCCCGCTCGGTAATTCGCCCAAAAAAACAAATCTCATGGAAAGAATAGGGCTTTCGCTGTCTTTTCCGACTCCGCTAGGTATAGAAATTAGGATTACCAATGACTTCAGGAAAAATTTACTATGAATATGAACGATTTTTTTCAATGGCAGGACCAGCTCTTCGCCCAGAAGGAGATTGAGCAGGCCATCGCCTATTCCAATCCGGCCCAGGTCTATATGCTTTCGGATCGCCTTAGCGAAGCAAAAGAAGCCGTGGAAAAGACCATCGCCTTGTTCACCGCTTCCAGCGGGGATTGCGATGTCCACTACGCCGCCGCGGTCAACGTGCTGGGAGAGATCTGTTATATAAGGAAGGAAACATCCCAGAGTCCGCCGAGCTGTTCGAGAAGGCCCTGGCGCTGACCAGCCGGGACTTCGGAGAAGCCAATTTCAGCTACGCCATTCTCTGTGAAAATCTTTCCAAATACTGTGAGAAATCCGGCGACATGGAAATAGAGAAGACCGTTGAAAATTCAACGGTCCTCTCTTAACTGTAATTCCATTTTGGAGGCGACACCCAGATTTGAACTGGGGAATAAAGGTTTTGCAGACCTCTGCCTTACCACTTGGCTATGTCGCCATAATCAAGATGCCAAAGACATCTTGTAAAAATTGGCTAGGGTAGCAGGATTCGAACCTGCGCATGACGGAATCAGAATCCGTTGCCTTACCGCTTGGCGATACCCCAACGTTTATGGGGTGGGTAGTGGGATTCGAACCCACGTATACAGGAGCCACAACCCTGGGTCTTAACCACTTGACGATACCCACCATACACAATACTTCATACGTTCGAGCTAAAATTGTGCAATTCGCTGTCATCTTTGATGCTCAACATTTGCAGTAGTTATTTTAGCACATCTCGCTGCATAATGCAATAGAGATTTTAAAAAAATTGGCGACCTGGAACGGGCTCGAACCGTCGACCTCCAGCGTGACAGGCTGG
>CAZGED010000073.1:3042-8758 GCA_964525085.1 uncultured Senimuribacter sp. | reverse complement strand
GGCAGAGGTGTGATCCTGGAGATCAAAATCACAAAAGACATCCGGCAGATGGAAGAGAAGTGCCGGGAAGCCTTGAAACAGATCGAAGCCAAAAGATACGAGGATGATCTGGTCAGCGACGGCTACGATCCGATCTTAAAATATGGAATATGCTTCTTTAAAAAGGGATGTATGGTGATAAAGGCAGAAGAGCAGGGAGCTCTTTGAAGGAAAACCGGGAATCCCGCAGATGAATAAGGAATCTTGCTTACAGTGTTTTGCAGGCAGTTTTTTACGGGCAGCGTTTTGCGCTGCCTTTTGTGTTGCTCCGCGGCGAATACGACAAATTCCGCCCTGTATGATTTGACAAAATTCAAAATTGTCGCTATAATAGTTACATTGGGAAAATTGATGATTGTAAGGGGGGATTTTTTTATGATTCAATTTCGTGGCGTTACGAAGGAATTCAAGGGTAACGTTGTCTTATCGGACATTTCTATGGATTTACGCGACGGTGAGCTTACCGTCATCATCGGTCCCAGCGGTTGTGGGAAGACCACGACGCTGAAGATGATCAACCGTCTCATCCCGCCGACCCGAGGCGAAATCCTCATCGATGGAAAAAACATTGAAGAGATCGACAAAGTCAGACTGCGCAGAAACATCGGCTATGTGATCCAGCAGGACGGATTGTTTCCTCATATGACGATCCGGCAGAATATCGAATTGATACAGCGGCTGGAAAAACAGGAGGAAGAGGCCATTGCGGCCAATACCCTCCGATTGATGAAAATGGTGGATCTGGATCCGGAGGAGTTTCTGGACCGCTATCCGGCGGAATTGTCCGGCGGCCAGCGGCAGCGGATCGGTGTAATCAGAGCCCTTGCGGGAGATCCTGATATCGTTCTGCTGGATGAGCCCTTTTCCGCACTGGATCCGGTGACCCGCAGCAGCCTGCAGGATGAGCTGCTGGAGCTGCAGGAGAAGGTGGGAAAGACCATGGTCTTTGTCACCCACGACATGGATGAGGCCATCAAGATCGCCGACCGGATCTGCATCATGAGAAACGGCCATATCCTGCAGTTCGATACGCCGGAGGTTATTTTAAAGAGTCCGGCGGATCCGTTCGTGGCTGATTTCGTTGGGACGAACCGGATCTGGGACTCCCCGGAATATATTAAGGTCGAGGATTTCATGATTCAAAACCCGATTACCTGTAAAGGCGACCTGAACCGGAACCGGTGTGTCAAGCGCATGCGGGATCATCACGTCGACACCCTGCTGGTTGTCGATGAAGACAGACATTTGCGGGGCATTGTGGGGAGAAAAGCTTTGTTCCGGGCCATGGATCCGACGGAACCGGCGGAACGAATCATGTATCCGGTCTCCTACGTGGCCCACATCGGGGACAACATCGTGGATGTGCTGAAGATGATCGATGAAGCCGAGGTCAGCAATATTCCCGTTTTAGACGGAGAGGAACGGCTGGCGGGCCTTTTGACCAACAGCAATCTCGTCTCCACCTTGAGCAAGCAGTTTCTGAGCGACGATGAAACCGAGGAGGTGCAGGGTGTATGATATCGCTGTTTCGCTATATGGCAGAGCACGCGTCTCAGATCGCGGAGCTTTTGCTGGAGCACATTGAAATGACGGCCGTGGCCGTAGGCTTTGCCGTTTTGATCGGCGTGCCGCTGGGCATTTTGATCAGCTACGTGAAAAAACTGGGGAAGCCTATCATCGGCGCGGCCAACGTCGTGCAGGCCATTCCGAGCATGGCGCTGCTGGGTCTTGCCATACCGCTCCTGGGCATCGGCACCCTTCCCGCAGTGGTCATGGTCATCATCTATTCTCTCCTCCCGATCATCAAAAATACCTATACCGGTATTGCGAGCATCGACCCGCAGCTGGTAGAGGCAGCGAGGGGCATCGGTCTGACCCGGTGGCAGATCCTGACTAAGGTGAAGATTCCTCTGGCCCTGCCTGTGATCATGGCCGGCGTGCGGATCTCGTCGGTTACCGCCGTAGGGCTTATGACCATGGCGGCCTTTATCGGCGCGGGAGGACTGGGATACCTGGTTTTCTCCGGTATCAGAACGGTGAACAACCTGCAGATTTTAGCGGGGGCGATTCCGGCCTGCCTGCTGGCTCTTTTGGTGGACTTTCTCATGGGGCTGATCGAAAAGCTGGTGACGCCGATCAGTCTGCAGCCGCAGTTCGGAAAATCCAAGTCGGAACTGAAGAAGAAGCGCCGCAGAGAAAAAGCCGTTCTGGCCGTTGCCGCTGTCCTGGTGGTCATTCTGGTGGGGAATTCCGTTGCCGGCAGCCTGCAGCAGGAAGACAAGAGCATCACACTGGGCAGCAAAGACTTTACGGAACAGCTGGTTCTGTGCAACCTGTACGCGGATGTCATCGAACACGACACGGATATTTCCGTGGTGCGGAAGGAAAACCTGGGAGGCAGCCAGGTCTGCTTTGAGGCCATGGAAAAAGGCGAGATCGACATGTATGTAGATTACACCGGCACGGTTTACGTCAGTATTCTGAACCATGAGGTCAAAAACGATATGGATGCGGTATATCAGGAGTGCAAGGCGGAACTGGATGAGGATTACGGTATTGCCGTCCTGAACCAGACGGCGTTCAACAATACCTATACTCTGGCCGTCACCAATGAGACCGCGGAAAAATACGGCCTGAAGACCATCGAGGATCTGGGAAAGTGTGATTCCGAGCTGGTCCTCGGCACCACGCTGGAATTTCTGAACCGGGAGGGTGACGGACTTCCGGGACTGGTGAAGAAGTACGGGTTTCACTTTAAGAAGAGCATCGGCATCGACGGCTCACCTCGTTTTACGGCCCAGCAGACCGGAGAGGTGGATGTCATCGACGCCTTCGCGACAGACGGCCTGTTGAAGAAATACGGCCTGACCGTACTGGAAGATCGGGACGGTTACTTCCCGCCGTATTATGCCATTCCGGTCATAAGAGAAGAAACGCTGCAGGAGTATCCTGAGCTGGAAGATGTCATCAACAAGCTGAGCCCGTATCTTACCGATGAAGTCATGCAGGAGCTGAACTATCAGGTGGATGAAGAAGGAAAGCAGCCTGCGGAAGTGGCGGAGGCGTTTCTGGAGAGCCAAGGGCTGATTTAGGGCAATGTTCCGGTCCTGGCGGGGACATTGCCCATGAACTGCGGCAGATTTTCGTTTTGACCTTTTCCTTTTCCGCTGAATGTGGTAGACTGGTTTCAGGAGAACAGTCTATCGAAGGTTCTATTCCATGATCGATCGACGCTGCGGAAAGGAGGCGGGAAGCAAGATGCATTACTTCTTGAGTCATATCGTATATATCATCATCGCCGGCGTCCTGGTGGGACTGCTGGCCTTTGCTACGGTGGTCCTGGCCGGAAAAAATGAGGCAGACCGGGATATCAGCGAAGAAACGTGCAATTTCCACTGCGGAAGCTGTCCGAATACGGATTTTTGCCACAAAGAAGGGAAGCAGGGATAAGCTTCCCTTTTGTATATACAAAAAAACATGGGGAACCCCTTGATTTCGCGCTTTAATATGTTACAATAATGAAGTGCGAAAGCCGCGGAGCTTCCGGATTGAGATCGAACCGCCGCGGCCGAAAGGAGTTTAGACAGGCATGAAAATCAATCAGAACATCATGAAAAGGGAAGAACGGGCCACCTTCCAGCTGCGCAGCCTGTACCAGCAGTACGGTTACCGTCAGTTCAAGATGGGGAAGTTCGAGGAATACGAGCTTTACGTCAGAAACAAAGATTTTATCGCCTCTGACAGCATCATCACCTTCAACGACGCAGGCGGCAAGCTGATGGCTCTGAAACCGGACCTGACTCTCTCTATTGTGAAGAACTACCATCCCGCTGAGGGATGCGTAGAAAAAGTTTACTATAGTGAGAATATTTATCGTGGGTCGAAAACAGCCCATACCTACAAGGAAATCCTGCAGACCGGACTGGAGTGCCTGGGCGAGATCGACCTGTACCATCTGTGCGAGGTCACCCTGCTTGCAGCCAAGAGTCTGGCCGCCGTCAGCGGCAGGCACGATTACGTGCTGGAGATTTCCCATATGGGAGTGGTGAAATCCCTGCTTCACGGCATCGACGAAGAAGTGCAGGAGCAGATCGTAAAGTGCATCAGCGAGAAGAACATCCATGAGATCCATCAGATCTGCCATGCCCATCATATAGATAAAGAAATTGACGAGTCCTTAGAGATTCTGGTATCCACCTACGGCGGCTACAGAAAAGTGTTGTCGCGGCTGTCAAAGCTGAAATTGGATCACGGAGCGAAGGATGCCCTGCGAGAACTGGAAGAGATCTGCAGCGTGCTGGCAAAGAACAAGCTGGCGAAAAACATCAACATCGACTTTTCCATCGTAAACGATATGAGCTATTACAGCGGACTGCTGTTTAAAGGCTTTATCAACGGCATCCCCACAAGCGTCCTCTCCGGCGGCCAGTACGACCGGCTGGTGGAGCGCATGGGCAAAACGGGCGGAGCCATCGGCTTTGCCGTATATCTGGATTCTCTGGACCGTCTCGAACCATACGAAAAACAGTATGACTTCGATGTGGTCTTTCTTTATGATGGGGATGCGGACGTCAGCAAAGTGCTGAAAGAAGCCAAAGCCCTGCGGGATGAGGGCAAAGCCGTTTCCGTCCAGAAACAGCTGCCCGGCAAACTGACCTACAGGACTTTGATGAAGATCATAGACGGGGAGGTAGTGATCCTTGAAGACAATGATTAACGTGGCCCTGCCCAAAGGCAGGCTGGGCCAGAAAGTATACGATATGTTCGAAAAGGCAGGCTACGAGTGCCCCTCCATCAAAGAGGACAACCGGAAGCTGATCTTTGAGAACGAGGAGGCGGGCGTCCGGTACTTCTGGGTCAAGCCCTCCGACGTGACCATCTACGTGGAACGGGGCGCGGCCGATATCGGCGTGGCCGGAAAAGACATCCTGCTGGAATACGAGCCGGACGTCTACGAGCTGCTGGACCTGAACCTTGGCAAGTGCCGCATGGCCGTGGCCGCGAAGAAAGACTTTCGTGATCCGACCGAGCGGACCCTGCGAGTAGCCACCAAGTTCCCCAACATCGCGAAGAACTTCTACGAAAGAGAGAGCCGCGACATCGACATCATCAAGCTCAACGGCTCCATCGAGATCGCCCCGATCCTGGGACTGTCCGACGTCATCGTGGATATCGTGGAGACCGGCAAAACCCTGAAAGAGAACAACCTGATGGTCTTCGACACCATCGTCCCCATCAGCGCCCGGCTCATCGCCAACAAAGCCGCCTTCAAATTCAAGACCGAAGCCATCGAGGGTGTCCGCGATGCCCTGGCGGCCCAGATCGTCCGGTAACTCTTCCATCAAAGGGTGTCCGCCGCGGCTTTTGACAGACGTCAGAGGGCTGCGGTGTGAAGAACATCAGGGAATGAGGTAATAGAAGAGGTAATAGAAAAATGAGTAAATTCTTAAAGGAAAGATACAGAAAACTGCAGGCCTATACCCCCGGAGAACAGCCCCAGGGAGGCACCTGCATCAAACTGAACACCAACGAATCCCCTTATCCGCCGGGGCCAAAGGTGCTGGCGGCCGTAAACAGCAGCCAGGCGGCGGATCTGCGTCTGTATCCCGATCCGGAAAGCCGTCTGCTGAAACAGAAGCTGGCGGGCCTGTACGGGATGAAGCCGGAGAACCTCTAC
>CAZGED010000073.1:0-3032 GCA_964525085.1 uncultured Senimuribacter sp. | reverse complement strand
CCTCTACGTATCCAACGGCTCCGACGATATCCTGAACTTTGCCTTTCTGGCCTTTGCGGGAGACGGGACGAAGGTCATGTTCCCGGAGATCTCCTACGGATTCTATGAGGTATTCGCGGAGTTTTACGGCATCGATTACGAGAAGGTGCCTTTGACAGCGGATTTTTCCGTCGATGCCCGGGACTACGTGTGCCAGAACAAAATGGTCGTCATCGCCAATCCCAACGCGCCGACGGGGAAGACGATGCAGCCCTATGAGATCGAGGAGATCGTCAGAACCAATCCGGAACACGTGGTTCTCATCGACGAGGCTTATGTAGACTTCGGCGCGGAAAGCTGCGCGGATCTGGTGTACAAATACGACAACCTGCTGGTGGTCCGGACCTTTTCCAAATCCAGAAGCATGGCGGGCGCCAGACTGGGCTTCGCCATGGCGGGTCCTGCGCTGATCTCCGATCTGGAAAAGATCAAATTCTCCACCAACCCGTACAACGTCAACCGTCTTACCGCGGCGGCAGGCATTGCGGCCGTCGAGGAGAACGACTATTACGTGGAGAACTGCCGGAAGATCGCCGCAACCCGCCGGCGGACAGAGCAGGCTCTGCGGCAGCTGGGATTTGAGGTGGTGCCTTCCAAGGCCAACTTCCTCTTTGCCAGATCCGACCGGATCGACGGCGGCCGGTACTACCGCAGGCTGAAAGAAAAGGGCATTCTGGTCCGCCACTTTGACAAAGAGCAGATCTGCCAGTACAATAGAATCACCATCGGCACAGACGAGGAGATGGATCGGCTGCTGGCGGCGACCAAAGAGATCATAGGAGAATCGGAATTATGAGAAAAAGTGAAATCATCAGAAAGACCGCAGAGACGGATATCGTCCTGCGGCTGGACCTGGACGGCAGCGGAAAGAGCAGCGTGGACACAGGCTGCGGCTTCTTAGACCACATGCTGACCCTGTTTTCGCGCCACGGGCGCTTTGATCTGGAGGTGGCCTGCAAGGGCGACACCTATGTGGACGATCATCACACGGTGGAGGACATCGGCATCGCCCTGGGCAGCGCTTTCAAGGAAGCCCTGGGCGACAGGAAGGGCATCACCCGGTACGGCGACATTGTCCTACCCATGGACGAGACCCTGATGGTCTGCGCTGTGGACATCTCCGGCAGAGACGGTCTGGGCTTTGACGTGTCCATCCCGACGGACAAAGTGGGAAACTTCGACACGGAGCTGGTCAAGGAGTTCTTTCTGGGCTTCGTGCGGAAGGCGGAGGTGACCTTGCACTTCAAGCAGCTGGCCGGCGAAAATACCCATCACATCATCGAGGCCATGTTCAAGGCCTTTGGCCGCACCATGGGAAAAGCGGTGAAAATCGACCGGGACTACAAAGACGAGATCCCTTCCACCAAAGGGGTCCTGTAACGGAGAGGAGTCATACACATGATAGCGATCGTAGATTACGGCGTAGGCAATATCTTTTCCCTGTACAGCTCTTTGAAATACATCGGGTCGGAGGCCTGTCTCACCGGCGATCCGGAAGAGATCCGGACCGCGGACAAGATCATCCTGCCCGGCGTAGGCGCCTTTGGCGACGCAGCGGAAAAGCTGCGGCAAACCGGACTTGCCGACGTGGTGCTGGAGCAGGCGAAGGCGGGAAAGCCGCTGCTGGGCATCTGCCTGGGCATGCAGCTGCTCTTTGAGAAGAGCTATGAGTACGGGGAGCACGACGGACTGGGCCTGATCAAAGGCAGCGTCGTCACCATGGAAGGCGTGGTGCCTGCGGATTACAAAGTGCCCCACATCGGGTGGAACGCCCTGCATTTTCCGGAGGGCCGGGACAGACACCCTTTGTTCCGATACGTAGAGGAAGGGGAGTGGGTTTACTTTGTTCACACCTATTACGGAACGGACTGTGAGGACAGCGTCATCGCAACGACGGAGTACGGCGCAGAGCTGACGGCGGCCGTGGCTGACGGAAACGTGTGCGGCGTCCAGTTTCACCCGGAGAAGAGCGGGGAAACGGGCATGAAGATTTTGCGTGGGTTTCACGAGTTATAGAGGAGAGAGTTTTATGAAAATATTTCCGGCAATCGACCTCAGGGGCGGCAAGGTGGTCCGCCTGCTGAAAGGAGATTACGACCAGATGACGGTATTCGGCGATGACCCTTTGACTGCGGCGAAGAAGTTCGCGGCGGCGGGGGCCGAGTTCCTCCACGTGGTGGATCTGGACGGTGCCAAGGACGGGGACAACCCCAACTTTGACGTGGTCAGGGCTCTGGCTTTGGAGTCAGGCCTGAAGGTGGAGATCGGCGGCGGCATTCGCAGCGAGGCGACCATCAAAAGGTATCTGGACGCGGGGGTCTGGCGGGTGATCCTGGGGACCATCGCGGTCAAAGACCCGGATATGATCAGAAAATACGGTGGCCGCGTGGCTGTGGGCGTGGATATCGACGGCAGAAAAGTGGCGATCCACGGATGGACCGAAGTGTCTGAGATCACGGTGGATCAGATCTTCGCGCGGCTGGCGGCCGATGGCGTCAGCTGCATCATCTGTACGGATATTTCCAAGGACGGGGCCATGGAGGGAACCAACCGGCAGCTGTACAGAGAGCTTTCTGAGAAATATCCGGTGGACATCGTGGCTTCCGGCGGCGTGTCGTCCATGGAGGACGTGGCGGCGCTGGCAGAGATCGGCGTGTACGGGGCCATCATAGGAAAGGCCCTGTATACCGGCGATATCGATCTGGCGGAAGCGATCGCCGCGGCGGATTCGGATGCGGATGCGGATGCGGCGGAGGCTGTCAGAGAGGGGGAAACCAGATGATAACCAAGAGGATCATACCGTGTCTGGACGTGCGGAACGGTAGAGTGGTCAAAGGCGTCAACTTTGAGGGACTGGCCGACGTGTCGTCTCCGGTGGAGCTGGGCAGATACTACAGTGAAAACGGGGCGGACGAGCTGGTCTTCTATGACATCACCGCTTCCTTTGAAGAGCGGCAGCTTTTTACGGATATTCTACGGGAGGTGGCGTCTAC
>CAZGED010000072.1:0-8788 GCA_964525085.1 uncultured Senimuribacter sp. | reverse complement strand
ATTTCTGCTTCTGCTTTAGCCAGTTCCTTTTGAGCGTCAGAATAAAGTTTCCCGTCTCCCCCGCTTTCATCAGCCGCGCCCGTCTGTCAAATACAGGGCAAATGCCGCCCGTTTGGATCGGATCGTCCTGCCGGGCAGCATGCTCCGTCAGACGCCTTTCACAGCGTCAATACTTTTCCTTTAAAATGCCCTTCCGGTACGCCTGTACCAGCTGCTTCATATTGTCTACCTGCTCCGTCAGCTCGATGCCCTGGTCTGTATCGATGACCAGCATGCGCTCCGGCAGCACCTCAACGGTTTTGACCTCCGGGGAATGGAACACCTGGGTCCCATCCGGCTGCAGCGGCTCATAGGGCTTGTGCTCCGCCAGCGCCATAAACCGGGAGTTGAAGATAAAGGTATATCCGGCGATCCCCGTCTGCTTCTGATAGGCCTTGGAAATACCGCCGTCGATGACGTACAGCAGGCCGCCGCCTTTGATCGGGCTCTCTCCGTCTTTGATCTTCACAGGCACGTGGCCGTTGAGGATCTTGGAACGCGTCGGATCCAGGCCGAACTCCCGCAGGATCTTTTCGCAGGGGCCTCTCTCTTTGATCAGCCGGTAGTACGGGCGCGTCGGCTCCTTGTGGGAAGCTTTGTCCGCGATGAACAGCCGCTCAAAGGTGGTCATCTTCTCCTTTCCGAACAGCGGGGAATTGCCGCCCAGCCACAGATACCACATCAGATCGCCCATACGTCCGCTCTCTCCGGACTCAGAAGGCGAAAAGTAAGCCTTGCGTACCTCGCTGTCCAAGTGATCCATCAAAGCCTTTCCGGCAAAGCGCGCGCCGTTGATCTCCACCTCTTCAAACTCGCCCTCCTCCGTCATCGGAATACAGCCGTGATACAGCAGATTGCCGTTGACCTTCTTGTACAGCGCTCCATGGCTGTACAGGAAGCGGATGTGCCGCTGCAGCTTTTCCGAATTAAGAATGGACGCCTCCAGAGAGTTCATGACCTCCAGCTCCTCCGCTGTCAGCTCATACGGGTGCTCCGGATCCAGGGTCGGGAAGTTGCGGTCCCGCAGTTCCCAGGTCTTCCCGTCGATCTCCACCGTGCCATCTTCCCAGTTGATCTTATCCAGGATCAGCCGGTTTTCCAGGCCGTATTCCGGGTGTTCCATGATGCGCTGTCCCTCCACCTTAAACTGGCAGATGGCGATAGCCTTATGCATCTTGGCCGCCAGAGACGCCTCGATCGGATCGTACTGGTTCCGTTCCAGGATATGCGGCTGAAAAAACTCGCACGGATCGTCCCCGTAGACCTTTTCAGCAAAGGAGGCCAGCGGCCGCAGGTTGATGCCGTAGCCGATCTCCAGCATATCAAAGTTGTTATAGCTGATATTCATCCGCAGGATGTTGGCGATGCACGCCCAGTTGCCCGTCGCCGCTCCCATCCATACGATATCGTGATTGCCCCACTGGAAGTCCACGTCGTGGTAGTCCAGCAGGAAATCCATGATCGTGTCCGGATGGGCCCCTCTGTCAAAGATATCCCCGATGATATGCAGGTGATCCACGGCCAGGTTGCTGATGGCCTCCGCCATTTCCGAGATGAAATCCTCGGCGATGCCCGATTCCACCACCGTATTGATGATAGCGCTGTAATAATGGGCTCTGTTTTCCTCGTCGTCGGCGTGAAGCAGCTCATCCATGGCGTAGTCCAGGTACTTAGGCAGCATCCGCCTCACCTTTGACCGGGTATACTTGGTGGATACGGACTGACAGATGGTCACCAGGCGGTAGATCACCGTCATGCACCACTTATCAAAGTCCCTCTCGCTCTTTTTCCGCCGCGCCAGCTCCGCATGGGGATTGTAGATCAAAGCAGCCAGATCCTCACGATCCCCCTCGCTGAGGATGCCGCCGTAATGCTCATCGATCTTGCTTTTGATGGTGCCGGAAGCGCTTTTCAGCATATGTACAAAGGCTTCGTGCTCACCGTGCAGGTCGCTGAGGAAGTACTCTGTCCCCTTTGGCAGGGCCAGAATCGCACTTAAATTGATGATTTCTGCTGTCGCCGCCTTGATGTTGGGATAGTCCTTAGAAAGCAGCTCCAGGAATTTGATATCAGCCATAGCTTCTCCTTCTCAAATGTTCTCAGTCCTATTATAACCTTTCATGTCTATTTTGTCCACATCGGCATAAACTTAAAATCAGGAGGAAAATCTGCATGCGACATCAAAGCAACATCAAAGCCCGTCACGTGGCCGTCTATATCATCACCATGTTCATCCTCATGGTCGTCCTTCCTCTCATCGCCATTCGGCTGTTCCCGGCCCTTCTGGAACGGGAAGAACCTGTCTACGACGGAGAGATCCCCGATACGGTGGAGGTCTGGATCACCGAAGCGGAGAGGTACGAGACGATTCCCTTTGAAAAATACGTACAAGGGGTCGTGGCGTCGGAGATGCCCTCTTCTTTTGATGATGAGGCCCTGAAAGCCCAGGCGGTGGCCAGCCGTACCTATGCCCTGGGGCGGATCGAAGCCGGCGGCAAGCTGTGCGACACCGTCCACTGCCAGGTGTACCGCAGCGACAACATTTCATCAAAGGTCAAAAAAGCCGTGGAAGCCACCTCCGGCCAGGTCCTGCTGGCGGACGGCGAGCTGGCCGCCCACGCCCTCTATTTTGCCTCCAGCGCCGGCAAAACGGAGAACGCCCAGGACGTATTCTCCGGCTCCTATTCCTATCTGGTCAGCGTGAACAGTTCCTACGAGCCCGGCGCTACCCATAAGAAGGAGGTTCTGACCATGTCCGTCAGCGAATTCGCGGGCAAGATCAAAGCCGCCATGCCGGAGCTTGACTTCGGAACCGTCACGAAGAAGAACATCAAGATCAAAACACGTTCCGAAGGCGGACGTGCAGCCCAGGTCCAGGTAGGCGATCAAAAGGTGTCCGGCACAGAGATCCGCAGCGCCCTGAGCCTGTATTCCACCCGCATGGAGTTTTCGTTTCAGGACGATGAGATCACCATCACCACCAGCGGAAGCGGCCACGGCGTCGGCATGAGCCAGTACGGTGCCAACGGTCTGGCCAAGAAGGGAAAGGGCTACAGAGAAATCCTGGCCCATTACTACCGGGGTACCGACGTGAGCAAAGGCCGGTAAAACCGTCAAAGCCCTGAGGCCGCCGGTTTCAGGCTGCCTCAGGGCTTTGTACCCGTTTTGATAAAACGTGAGAGGAAGCTCAGTCCTCAATCCTGAAGATATTCGCTCCCAGAGCTTTGAACTTTTCGGTGAACTTTTCGTAGCCCCGCTCTATATGGTAGATCTCGGAGATCTCCGTCGTTCCCTGGGCCACCAGACCAGCCAGCACCAGAGCGGCTCCGGCCCGCAGATCCGTCGCGATGACCTGGGCGCCTTCCAGCTTCTTGCCGCCCTGTATCATGGCGCGGTTGCCCTCTGTTTTGATGTTGGCTCCCATACGGTTCAGCTCCGCCACATGCATAAAGCGGTTCTCGAAAACTGTCTCGATGACGGTGCTCGCGCCTTCCACCGTGGTCAGAAAAGACATGAACGGCGACTGGATATCCGTCGGAAAGCCCGGATACGGCAGTGTCTTCAGATCGGTGGCCACCAGATTCGGGTTGTCGGCGATGACATACATGCCTTCATCTGTCAGCTCCACAGTGACACCGCACTCCCGCAGCTTTGCGGTAATCGGCTTCACATGGTCAGGCACCACGTTACGCAGCAGAATCTGTCCATGGGTGATGGCGGCCGCCAGCATGAAGGTTCCCGTCTCGATCCGGTCAGGAATCACCGTATGCTGCGCGCCGTGGAGATGATCTACCCCTTCAATCTTGATTGTATCTGTGCCGGCGCCTTTGATCCTGGCGCCCATCTTGTTGAGAAAGTTTGCCAGGTCGACGATTTCCGGCTCCTCCGCCGCGTTCTCGATGTAAGTGGTGCCCTGAGCCAGTACGGCGGCAGTCATGATATTCTCCGTCGCCCCTACGCTCGGAAAGTCCAGGTAGATGCTGGCGCCCTTCAGACCTTCTTCACCTGCGATGGCCACTACATAATTGTCCTTGACGATGATTTCCGCGCCCAAAGCTTCAAAGCCCTTCAGGTGCAGGTCGATGGGCCGCGCACCGATGGTACAGCCTCCCGGAGAATGGACCTTGGCTTTGCCGACTCTCGCCAGAAGCGGCCCCATGATCAGGAAAGACGCCCGCATCTTGCTGACCAGATCGAAATCCGCTTCGCACTTCTTGATCTCGCTGGTGTTTATCTCTATGATGGATTCTTCCGGTTCCTCAATTTCAGATCCCAGAGACCTTAAAATATCCTTCATGACTTCCACGTCGCGAAGAGCAGGTACGTCCCGGATCACACATTTTTCCTCTGCCAGTATGGCAGCCGCCATCAATGGGAGCACAGCGTTCTTCGCGCCGCTGATCACGACCTCTCCATTTAACGGCTCACTTTTTTGAACTAAAAATTTCGCCACTTCTCTCCTCCAAAAACGATTGTACTAATAGTATACTAACTCTTCCCCTTTTTTTCAACTGACAGAATAAAAAAAGCCTGCGTGTACAGGCTTTTTTCTTTGTCAGATAAATCTGCTCGCTCTGTTCTCGTGCTTATTAGAGCTTTTTCATCTCCTCGATGCAGTTTGCGCATACGGTTTTTCCATGGATCAGTCTGACATCGTCAACCTCTCCGCAGAATACGCAGGATGGTTCGTATTTCTTCAACATGATGAACTGTCCATCTACAAAGATTTCCAGAGAATCTTCTGTCTTGATTCCCAAATTTCTTCTCAGTTCTACCGGAATAACCACTCTCCCCAATGCATCTACGGGTCTTACAATTCCTGTTGCTTTCATAAATAATCTCCTTTCAAGAATTTACATCAAACTACGGTTCATTTTTCGGTTTGACTTTTTTAGCTTTAGCTTTCTTTTTTATAGCTTCTTCCTTCTTTGCGGATGCCCCTCGGAAGATGGCTGCGAGGGAGCCCAGGGCTTTCACCAAATTGGAAGCTGCACCCACCAGATTGTCCTGGCCTTTTACGGCCTTCGTCAAATCTGAAACTGCCGACTGCACATCCGTGATCATGACGTCAACCTCCGCAGCCTTCTCAGCCGCTATCCCTGATACGACAGACGCATCTTCCAGAATCTTATTGGTTTCCTTCAGCGTCTTGATCAGGTTCCTCGCCATCACGATGAAAAAGATGACCAATATGATCAATGCAATAAGCAGCAAACAGATCAAACTCTCTTTTACATTGATTGTAATCATGCCAAACCTCCTTTTTACTCCCCTGTGGGTCATTATACCGATTTTTCCATTAAATAGCAATAGGTTTTTGTAAATATTTTTTATTTTTTTTCATTTTTTTCGTAAATTTTTAGAATCTGGCGGCTGTAGCCTCCATCTTCCTCGTGAACGTGGAGCTGGGGAGCGATCTTCATCTCCGCCTTTCCGTTTTTGCAGCAGTGGATCAGCAGGATATTGGGCCGTTCCATCGACTTGCCACTGACCAGCCGCAGTTCCTTTGGCTCCAGTCTGTACTTCCGGCAGACCGAAAAGATGTCCGCCATCCGCGCAGGCCGGTGAACCATGCAGAAACTCCCCTTGTCCCGCAGCAGCCTGGCCGCCAGAGACACGAAATCCTCCAGAGTCCCTTCCAGCTCGTGGCGGGCCAGTGCTTTGGCCCTGCTGCGGCTCTCCATGCCGCAGCTTCCCGCCGTATAGGGCGGGTTGGAGGTGACCACGTCAAAGGACTCCGCCATGGTTCCCGTCTCAAAGTCCCTCACGTTGCCGCAAAAGAAGTGCAACCTGTCCGAAAGTCCGTTATAGGCGGCGCTTTTTTCCGCCAGAGCAACGGCCTCCGCCTGAAGCTCGATCCCTCCGATATAGGACGCGCGGGTCTTATGGGCGAGGATCAGCGGAACCACGCCGTTGCCTGTTCCCAGATCCATCAAGCGGCAGTCCGTTTTTTCCTTTGCCGCAGTCTCTGCCGCGAAATCGGCCAGCAGCACCGCGTCGATGCCATAGCAGAAAGCTTCCGTTTCCTGATACAGCATCAGGCCGCCAAAGCCGGTATCGTCTAACCTCAGGGTCATGTCCTACTCCTTGATCAGTTCCTTTAATTCTTCGATATAGGCCTCATCTACATCAGCCAGCAGGCCGCTGTTCTTCGCCTCCCCTTTGCCGCCATGGCCGCCTCCGTGACCGTGCTTCTTGTGCTTGTCGATCCGCTTTACATCTTCCTTGGCATAGGTATAGATCTCGGTTCCCAGCTTTTCCTGGCCGTCCTCGTCCTTTTCACCTGTATACAGGCGGACCATGACCTTGCTGCCCAGGATATTGGTATCGACCACCTTGCCGATGCCGTCCTTCGTCTTGACCTTCTCTCCGTTGTCCGGCAGTCCCTTTCTCAGCTCCATGTAGATGTCGTTTTCATATTTCAGGCAGCACATGAGCCTGCCGCAGATACCGGAAATCTTCGTCGGGTTCAGCGACAGGTTCTGCACCTTGGCCATTTTGATGGAGACCGGTTCAAAATCCGCCAACCAGGTGCTGCAACAAAGGCTCTTGCCGCAGGAACCGATGCCGCCCAGCATCTTCGCTTCATCCCGCACGCCGATCTGCCGTAGCTCGATGCGCATCTTGAACACGCTGGCCAAATCCTTAACCAGCTCACGGAAGTCCACTCTGCCGTCAGCGGTAAAATAAAAGATGACCTTATTATTATCAAAGGTATATTCCACATCGATCAGCTTCATCTCCAGGCCGTGCTTGTTGATCTTTTCCTGACAGGCTTTCATGGCCTTGGCCTTTTTCTTTTCATTTTCTTCATGGCGGCGCAGATCCTCTGCACTCGCGATTCGGATGATCTTCTTCAGAGGCTGGATCACTTCTTCTTCACGGATCTCCATGATATCCATGGAAACCGTTCCAAATTCCAGTCCGCGTGCCGTTTCTACGATCACGCTGTCCCCGCTCTTCACGTCCAGCTCGTCTGGATCAAAATAATAGACCTTTCCGGCGCTTTTGAACCTAACGCCTGCAACTTTCACCATATATTCATCCTCCAATTTTCAGAATCAGATTCCTGATTGCGTATTTATAATTGACGCCGGCGATCAGATCTCTTCTCGCCTCTTCTACATACTTTACATACTCAGCGGTTTTCTCCCGTTTCACGTCTCCGGAGCCTTCCCCGCGCAGATACTGGCACAGCAGGCGTTCCATGCCGTCCAGCAGCTGAAACGCGGCCTGCCGGTCCTTCACTTCCTTTGTCAGCTTATCCTTAAACTCACAAAAATATGCATGTTCTGCCACCATATCCATGATCTGCCGCGGCAGCTTCAGATCGACGACGGCGTGGTCCGCAGCAAAATTGCCCAGACGATGAACGATGCACCGCGACGTGATCGTCGGCAGCAGGTTTTCCGTATTCTCCGAAAGCAAAAGGATCAGCGTTCCGGGACTGGGCTCCTCCAGGGTCTTCAGCAGCCGGTTCTGCGCCCGCAGGGTCATGGTATCGGCGTGATCGATGACCGCAATGTTGCCTCTGCCGCCCGTAGGCCTGCTCTTCAGTTTTTCCTGCAGCTGAGCGATGGACGCATCCTTCACTGACAGGTCATCCGGCCTGACTACATACAGGTCCTCATAGTTGTCGTGATCGATCTTCCTGCAGACGGCGCACCTGTCGCAGCCCCAGCCTGGGTCCTCCCGGCACAGCGCCGCTTTGATCAAATCCTTAGCGAACCGCTCTTTGTCGATACAGCTGTCTCCCTCTATGATATACGCATGGGACAGCCGGCCGCCCTGGATAGCTCTGCTGATTCTGTCTGTCAAAGGGGCAAAGGCCCTGTAATCTCTCAGAGACATGAAATACCTCTACTCTCCCATAGTCTGTCCAGCGCGTCGGAAATGTCCGCGCGAACAGCCTCCTTGTCCCGCGCGGCATCGATGCATACGAACCGGTCCGGATCAATGTCCGCCAGCTCCTCATAACCCCGATAAACCCTGTTATGAAAATCCATCTTTTCCTGTTCCAGACGGTCCTGGCTTTCCTCACGGATCCTGGACTTTCCGATCTCAGGGGAAAGCTTCATCAAAATCGTCATATCCGGCATACAGCCTTCTATGGCCAGCTCGTTGATCACGCGCACCGCGTCGCCCAACTGCCTGCCATAACCCTGATAGGCAATACTGGAATCGATAAAGCGATCGCATATGACCACCTTTCCCTCCTCCAGCGCCGGCTTGATCAGCTGATGGACGTGCTGTGAACGACTGGCAGCATAAAGCAGAGCCTCCGTCATATCGCACATTTCACCGTTTTCCTTGTCCAAAATAATCGTGCGCAGCTTTTCGCCGATGGCGGTACCTCCAGGCTCCCGTGTGCATACGGTTTCAATTCCACGGCTTTCAAAATAATCCTTCAGATATGCGATCTGCGTCGTCTTACCCGAACCGTCGGGTCCCTCTAAGGTGATAAATAGTCCGTTTCTCATCGGATATCTCCTAACGTTTTCTGGTTGCATCGTCAACGATATGATTGAAAAGATTTATCACAACATAAACCACTGGGCAGCAAAGCAATACACAAAAGATTATCTTTAAAAAAGTCATCAATACGATACACCTGCCTTTCACCCAATTATACAGAATCAGTATACCACATTTGACTGGCAAGGGAAAGAGAAAATAGACAGAAATTCACATATGCTAAAATATACAATATAAATAATACAACTATACAAATGTATATAAAAACTTTAGG